>JACCXV010000008.1 GCA_013696835.1 Gemmatimonadota bacterium
GCCGGCATTCGGTCGGAGGCCGAGGCTGCGGGCTCTCGCCTGCCCGCGCCGACGGCGGCACGCCTGCTGGGCCGCGCCTGGGACGGCCTGGAGGGGGGAAAGCGGATCTTCGACGTTCGCGTCTCGGAGCGCGTGCGCGTGCTGAACGGCGAGGGCGCGATCGTGTACGCCCGCGAGCCGCTGCGCCTGCGGCTGGACGTCTTCGGGCCGCATTCGACGCCCCTGCTGTCGCTCGTGCAGCGGGGCGACAGCCTGGCCGTGCGCCTGCACGAGCAGCGTCGCTTCGTCGAGGGGACGTCGGCCGACCCGCGCTTCGCGGAGCTCACGGAGGGGCGGGCGTTCACGGGCCCGGAGCTCGTCGGCGCGCTGCTGGGCGCCTACGACGCGGACCGGCTCCTGCAGGGCGCGGCCGACACGCTCGCGTGGAGCGCGGGGGGAGAGTGGGTGGTTGCGCTGCTCGAGCGAAATCGCGCGCACCGCTTCACCTACGCGCAGGCCGACTCCTCCCTGCGTACCTACCGGCAGGAGCGTGGCGGCCGCCTCGCCTACCGCGTGCGCTTCTCCGATTACCGCGCCGTCGCCGGCCGCGCGCGCCCCTTCCGCGTGGAGCTGGAGGACGTGGGAGGGCGGCGCACCGTGCGCGTGGACGTGCGGCGAGAGACCCTGGACCCCGACGTGGACGTGGAGGACGATGCCTTCCGACTTGCTCCCTTCTGAGCCCGGCAGGAGCCGGGCGGCCGCGCGTGGGCGCCGCTCCGCGTTCGCGCTCGTGTCGCTGCGCGTGCCGCTGATCGCCGTCGGGACTCTGCTGACGGCGCTGGCGGCGTGCGGCTACAGCTTCCGTTCGCAACTGGCTCCGCATCTGAACACGCTCTACATTCCCACGCTCGTGAACGAGACGAGCGAGTTCCAGCTGACCCAGACCCTCACCGACGCCCTCACCCGCGAGTTCCTGAACCGTTCGTCCCTGCGGCCCGGCACCGAGGACGCCGCCGACGCCGAGTTGCGCGGCACGATCTCGGGATTCGATGAGCGAGCGGTGACCTTCGAGAGCGGTGAGGACGTGCGGGTGTTCACGCGCCAGGTGGTCATCACCCTGGACGTGGAGCTGCTGGACCGCGTCGAGAACCGCACGATCTGGTCGAACCCGAACCTCAGCGAGTTCGGGGAGTTCACCGAGAGCGAAGGACGGGATCGCGGCGTGGAGCGGGCGATCGTGAAGATCGCCGAGACCATCCTGAGTCATGCGGCACAGGACTTCTGAGCGCGGCGGGCCGCGACGCGGGGGTTCGCGCGAGCGCGGCGGCGCGCTGGGCTGCCTCGTATGGCTGCTGCTGCTCGTCGGCGGAGGCTACGTGGCCGTGAAATTCGCAGTGCCCTACAGTCAGTACTGGCGCTTCAAGGACGCCATGGCCGGCCAGGCGGACGCCGCGGAGGTGTACTCCGACGCGGAGATCAGCCAGTTCCTCGCGGGTACCGCCATCCGCCTCGAGATCCCGCTTCGCGAGAACGACATCCGCGTTCGCCGCGGGCGGGATGCGATCGAGATCTCGGCCGCATGGAGCCGCGAGGTGGTCCTGCCCCGGTACGCCCGCACGCTGCGCTTCAATCCGGTGGTGCGCGCTCCGGTCGGCGGGCCGCCCCCGTGAGCCCGCTCTCGCGCTCGGTCCTGATCCTGAACGGCCACTACGAGCCGCTCACCGTCTGCCATGCGAAGCGCGCGCTCGTGCTCGTGTTCCTGGGACGTGCCGAGATGATCGAGGCGTCGGGCCTGGTGGTGCGCTCGAGCGTCGCCGCGTTCCCTGTGCCTAGCGTCATCCGCGTGCTGCGCGCGATCAGGCCCCACGGCCGCGCCGTGGCGCTCACGAAGAAGAACGTGCTGAAGCGCGACGGCCATCGCTGCCAGTACTGCGCGTCCGCACACGGCAAGATGACCACTGACCACGTCGTCCCGCGCTCCGCGGGGGGTGCCGACTCCTGGGCGAACCTCGTCTGCGCCTGCGCCGGCTGCAACCGTCGCAAGGGCAACCGCACGCCCCAGCAGGCCGGCATGCAGCTTCTGCGTCAGCCCTCCGCACCGCGCGGGGTGGGCGCGGTGATCCTGCTGGGCGCGCTGCCCGACCCGCGCTGGCGCATCTTCCTGGGGCCACGCCACGTGAGCCTTCTGGACGATCGCCTTGCGGCAGGCATGGCGTGACCGCGCGTTGCCGGCCACGCCCCTCAGCTTTCCCCTGGTCGTGATCCAGGCCGCGGGCCCAGAGTCGGACCCACGGTCGGGAAACCTCGTCACGGACGCCGCCGGGCTCCTCGACCTGGTCCTCGACACGTCCTTCCGGCTCCTCCCGCGGCTCGCGCTGGCTGCGCTCGTTCTCGCCGCGTTCGTGGGCATCTCCTTCATCGTGCGTGCGCTGCTGCGTCGCGTCTTCGAGCGCGCGCATCTCGAGCGGGACGTGGCCGAAATCCTGCAGACCCTGGCGCGCTACGTGGCCATCGGGCTGGGCGTCATGCTGGCACTCGAGAACCTGGGACTGAACGTCACGTCGGTCCTGGCCGGTCTCGGCATCGTGGGCATCGCGCTGGGCTTCGCTGCCAAGGACACGCTGGCCAATCTGATCGCGGGGATCACGATCCTGTGGGACCGGCCGTTCCGCGTGGGCGACCGCATCGAGGTGAGCGGCAGCGAGGGCGTGGTGCAGAAGATCACCCTGCGTACCACGCGCCTCGACACACCGCGCAACGAGGTGGTGATCCTGCCGAACCAGAACATGATGACGGAGAAGATCGTGAACCACACGATGCGGCCCAGCCTGCGCATCGACATCCCGTTCGGCATCGCCTATCGCCATGAGGTCGAGGATGCACGCCGCGTCGTGCTGGCGATCGTGCAGGGAGACGAGAACATCCGCGCAAAGCCCGAGCCGCAGGTCGTGGTGACCGCCCTCGCCGACTCGAGCGTCAACCTCCAGCTGCGTTTCTGGCTCAAGGACCCCCGCCTGGAGATCCCCATGGAATTTCGCTACACGGAGAAGATCAAGGCGGCGCTCGATGCGGCCGAGATCGAGATCCCGTTCCCGCAGATGGTCCTGCACGTCGCGGGCGAGGCCGGGACCGTGCGCGTGCTGCCGGACGGCGGTGCCTCGCGAAGGGGGGGAGGCGAACCGTCCGTGGAAAGGGATGGCGGCGGCGACGATGGCCGAAACGGGGCCTGAGCCGTGGAGCGTGTCCGCCCCGCGCGCGAGTGCGAGGGGCTCGCAGGTACACTCCCGGTCCTGCGCATCGAGGGACTCGGCCCCGGGGTCGAGGCCGGGCTCACGCTCGCCGACCGCAACTTCCGTTACCGGGACCGGCTGGATGACCCCTCGGTCTCCGGCGCCTACGCGGAGCTGGAGGCGTTCGCGCGAACCTTCGGCGGTTGGCGGCGGGCGGAGCAGGTCCATGGTGCGCGCATTCTCCGCGTCGATTCCGAGGGCCCTCTTCCGGACGTAGCGGCCGACGGGATGATCGCCGCGCTGGGCGGGGGCGTGCGAGGGGCCGGGCTCCTGACCGTGACGGTGGCGGACTGTGTCCCCGTGTTCCTCTCCTGGCCCGAGGGCTACGGCCTGCTGCACGCCGGCTGGCGCGGGACGGCGGCGGGAATCATGGAGGAGGGGCTGCGCCTCTCCGGTGCCGATCCGTGCAGCGTGCGCATGCATCTCGGACCCGCGATTGGCGCCTGCTGCTACGAGGTGGGACCGGAGGTGGTGCGGTAGCTCTTCGGCCCGGATCCCGCCGTTTGCGGCGATGCCGTGCAATCCGGGCGCGACGACCGCAGCATGCTCGACCTGCGGGGGGCCCGCGCCGCACGGGCGGCGGCGCTCGGCGTCGACAGGGCGGCGATCAGCGCCTCGCCGCGGTGCACCGCGTGCGATGCGCGCCTGCACTCCTTCCGCCGCAGCGCGTCGGGCGTCCCGCGCAGCCTCATGCTGGCCTACATCGGGGTTTCGCCCGCGCCTTGATCTTTCCGCGTCGGCGTGCTAGGATGACCGCCACGTGGGGTGCTCGCCGCCCCGCGTTTTCTTTTTTTCAGGCTCTTTGCGGGGTAATGCCCCACGTTCCTCGCCACATGCCCATCCCCCTGCCCGAAATCTCGGCGATCGTCGAGGAGCTGCTCGCCGGGGAAGGGGCCGAGCTGGTCGAGCTGACCGCGGGCGGCTCGCAGCGCACGCCGCTGCTGCGGGTGTACGTGGATCGGCCCGGTGGCACCTCGGCGGACTTCTGCGCCGCCGTCAGCCGTGGCCTGGAAGCGCGCCTGGACCGTAGCGGCCTGCTGGGCGAACGCTATACGCTGGAGGTCTCGAGCCCGGGCCTCCACCGCCCGCTGCGGACGCGCCGCGACTTCGAGCGGCTGGTCGGCCATGAGGTGGAGGTCCGGCACCAGGCTCGGCCCGCTGCCAGCCTGGACGTGATCGGCGTTCTCGAAGAGGTGGTTCGGTCCGACGCCGACCAGGCGTCCTGCGCGGACCCTGGCGGATACGAAGTTGTCATCCGGCCGCGCGACGGCCAGCCGGTGCGGATCGCCTCGCGCGAGATCGAGCGGGCCCGGCCGCACCTTGCGGTGGTGGCGAGGCCACGAATACGAAACGCACGCAGTGAACGCTGACGACGCACAGAGAACGCGAGGAACGCAACGATGACGGTCAACATCCTGGATGCCCTTGGGCAGATCACTCGCGAGCGGGCGATCAGCCGCGATGAACTGCTCGAGATGCTGAAGTCCGGCCTGGTGGCGGGGATCAAGCGCAAGTTCGGCCCCGAGGCCAACGCCGACATCAGCGTGGACCCGGCGACAGGAGGCATCCGCATCTTCCTGGTGAAGGAGGTCGTGGAGCAGGTCGAGAACCCCGAGGCCCAGATCTCGGTTGACGAGGCGAGCGGGCTGGACCTCGAGGGCAAGGAAGAGGTGAAGGTGGGGGACACGGTCTCGTCCCCCGACTGGGAGATCGAGATCGGAGAGTTCGGTCGCAATGCCGTGCAGGCCGTCAAGCAGATGATCGTGCAGCGCGTGCGCGAGGAGGAGCGAAACAAGGTGCGGGCGGAGTACGCGCACCGGGTTGGCGAGCTCCTGTCGGGCACGGTGCAGCAGGTGGAAAAGGGGAACTGCCTCATTTTCCTCAACAAGCAGACGGAAGCCATCCTGCCCGCGCGCGAGCAGGTCCGCCGCGAGCACTGGCGCCAGGGCGACACCGTGCGTGCCGTGCTGATCGACATCCGCGAGACCACCAAGGGGCCGCAGCTCATCCTCTCCCGGGTCGCGCCACAGTTCCTCAAGACCCTCTTTCAGCTGGAGGTGCCCGAGATCCTGCAGGGCATCGTGGAGATCCGCGCCCTGGCACGCGAGCCTGGCAGCCGCTCCAAGATCGCGGTCTACTCGCGCGACGATCACGTCGATCCAGTCGGCGCCTGCGTCGGGCTCAAGGGATCCCGCGTCCAGGCGGTGGTGAGCGAGCTCGCCGGCGAGCGCATCGACATCGTGCAGTGGACGGACGAGCCGAAGGCGTTCATCGAGCGCGCCCTCAGTCCCGCGGACGTGTACCGCATCGTGGTGCAGGACGAAGAGACGGTGGGTGAGAAGGCCGCGACCGTGGTGGTGGCTCCCGACCAGCTTTCGCTGGCGATCGGCCGCTCGGGTCAAAACGTGCGGCTGGCCGCCAAGTTGACGGGATACCGTCTCGACCTGATCAGCAAGGAGGAGTACATCGCGCGCGAGAAGGAGATCCTGTTCGGCGGCAAGCGCGACATCTTCAAGCCCGTGCCCCCCGCCGAGGACGAGTCGGCGCGGCGCGCCGACGCACTGGCGGGAGTGGCGGAGGGTGCGACCGACGGGACGGGTCCGGCATCGAACGGCCAGCCGGATACTGCCTCCGAGCTCGCGACGCGATTCTCCGGCGGCAACTTCTCGCTGGCCGAAGTGCCCGGCATCGACTCCGCCATGGCCGAGCAGCTCTCCGGCGCCGGCTTCCGCACGTTCGACGACATCATCGACCTCGAGGAGGCGGACATCCTGGGGGTCCCCGGCATCACGCCGGAAGCCGCTAACGTGTTGATGCGACTCATCGAAGAATTGACAGTGGAAGTTGACGACGAGTATGATGACGCGGCGGGAGGCGGGGAGGACGAAGGGAAGGCGAATTCGTAGCAGGCCCGTCTCGGCCGGCGAACCGCGCCGGCGCGTCCAGTCCCTCCTGGGTTTCGCCGTGAAATCGGGACGCGTGACTCCCGGATACGAGCTCACCCGGCAGGGGCTCGAGCGAGGGAAGGTGCATTTCGTCCTGGCGGCCGCGGACCTTTCGCCCCGCCGCCTGCAAGCCCTGACGCGCGTCGCTGGCGAGCGCCACGTTCCGCTGGTCGTGGAGGGTACCAGCCGCGAACTGGGGGCCCTGCTGGACCGCGGAGCTACCGGAGTCGTGGGCATCACCCACAGGTCCCTCGCCCGCGGAATGGCGGCGGAACTGCCGTCCCCGCGCTCGGAAGCAGGAGTAGAGAAAAAGGAGGAAGGCGTTCGGCGCGGCGCGCGCTGACGCGGGGACCCCATTCCCCCGCTCCCGGCTGAGGGGGGGCGGGCGAGCTGATCGCACATTCATCGGAAGGGCGTACGTGGCAAAGCACAGAATCTACGAGGTCGCCAAGAAGTTCCACGTCTCGAGCGAGGCCATGGTGAACCTGATCCGGGGGATGGGCATCCCGGTCAAGAATCACATGTCCAGCATCGAAGACGACATCGTGCGCCTCGTCACCGCCAAGTTCGCCGAGGAGAAGGAGGCGGTGAAGCATGAGGAGGAGGACCGCCGGAAGAAGTTCGAGGCGGCGCGCCGCCAGCGCACGGCGCTGCCT
>JACCXV010000269.1 GCA_013696835.1 Gemmatimonadota bacterium
GGCTCCACGCCGACGAACGTGGGAGGCTGCTCAAGTGCCGAGTAGGTCTGGGGCTGCACGATCACGTCACGGAGGGTGGAGGTGGGATCGATGCCCTTCCCGAGGAGCCACTCCTGCAGCTGCTCGCTGTCCCCGTTCATGCTGTTGTCTAGGACCGTGAGCGGGAGAACGCCCACCCTGATCTTCGGGGCTCCCGCGCGGGGACCCCGCGGGCTGCGTCCGTCAGGCTCGTGGCCCCCGGCTCCGGCCGTTGACGGCGGCGCGAGGATCAGAGCGAGCAGAAGCAGCGGTGCGAGGCGGGCGAATCTCATGCGTGGTCCCCTGATGCCAAGGTTCGAGGGCGTAAGCCCCTGGGCAAAGCCCCGAGGCTGCAGCGTCCGAAATGTGGAGCTTGGCACAAAAATAGCGCGGTTCGGGTTCTTTACGAGCCCCGGTTCGCTTCCTTCACCGCAGTTCACCGCCAGTCCACGGACGAACGCTCCAGGGCCTTTCGCTGCGGCAGCGATCCCCTGGCCGCAGGGAGGGAGTCCGAACCTACACGGTTGGGGGCCGTCCGGCCGTCCAAGAGGAGGGGACGAGGTAATACTTTCGCATGACCCTTGACTCAGACCGCCGGCCGTGCTAGCCTGCCGCCGCCCTGAGGGGGGCAAGCCCGAACCGCGCATCAACGTGACCCCTGATTTCTCGAGGAGGATTCGGGACCCCACGAAGCTCGTTGCACGCCCGAACGCTCATTCGCTCTTCGGCAGTCTCCCCCTCCAGGCGTAAATCCGAACCGAACCCGCGACTCCCAGCCGCGGTTCGCGCCTTAGCTGTCCGTCCCACCGGAGACTGAATGATGCAGTTCGCCTCCCGGGCCGCCCTCGCGGCCGCTTTCGCCCTTTCCTTGCAAGCCTGTCGAAACGAACCCTACGACCCCTCCGCAGCGGGAGAAACCTCTTCCATCAAGGACGCTGGCGCGAGCGGCATCGAGACCGCGGCCGGCGGAGTGCCGACGACGATTCATGTCTCCACACGGGGCTCGGACGTGGCCGCTGGCAACCTCAACGCGCCGGTCAGGACGTTGACACGGGCGATCGGCCTCGCCGGACCGGGCACGACGATCCTGGTGCACGCCGGTACGTACAACGAGCACATCGAGAGCAGCAAGTCGGGAACGAAGGCCAGCCCGATCACCGTCGCGGGCGCGGGAGACGGCCTCGTCACGATCTCGAGCAGCCTGCCCGCAGTTGCCTGCACGGCCCGGGAGCCGGTGCGCAACCGCACGATCGAGCTCACAAGCGGCGCGGACTACTGGACCTTCAGGAACCTGACGGTCGTGGGGGGCATCACCGTCTCGGGCAGCAACACGGGCGACAACCTCAAGGTGCAGCTCGGGAACCGCTCCCTGCCGGGTCGGGGCACCCCCGACCTCACCGGCGCGCGCACGACGCTGTCGAGGCTTGGCAGCGATCCGGCCGTGGGGCACCAGTTCCTCAACCTCACCGTCAGGGGTCGTGGGATCTACGGCGTGGCGGCCCGGGCGGGCAAGATCGAGGACAGCGACATCGGCCCCATCAAGTGCGCCACCGGCGGGGGCATCTGGCTCGGGCGCTTCAGTGACGAGTGGTCCATCAAGCGCAACCGCGTCCACGATCTGGCGGAGTCCTTCGAGCACTTCATGTCCGAGGGAATCCGCTTCAGCGGTGCCTCCGACTACAATCTCGTGGAGGGCAACACCGTCGAGACGATCGAGGGCAAGGGCCGCGGCATCACCACCGACGTCTTCGCCAGCTTCAACACCATCCGCGCAAACACCGTCCGGGGCGCCGCCATCGGCTACTCCGAGCAGTTGGGCGGCTGGGGCAACAAGTGGCTGGACAACACCGCGGAGAACAACTCACGCACCGGCTACGCCGTCTTCGTGATGGGCAACCAGACTGCCCCGTCGGATCCGGGCACGCCGTCGGGGATCGAGTTCCGCGGGAACCGCAGCGTCGGCGACGTGGTCGCGCTGCAGATGGGCGGGATCAAGCGGTCGTCGTTCTCGACCAACAGGTTCTCCCAGGTGAGCATCAGTCCGTTGCTCCGCAGCTACTGGAGGGCACAGGGAAACTCGTGGAACGGGGCGCCCAACCCACCTCCCCAGTGAGGCGAGTTACCGGCTGACAGCCGGGCACACTGGTCAAGAAGCGGCGGGGACCTTCCCCGCCGCTTTTTCTTGGCAGCCACGCATACGGGATTGCTCCTTCGGCCGTACACCTCTTGTGCGGCCGGGCCGGCTTCGGGTCAATCCGGCCGCCGCCTGCGGATCTCCTCCTCGATGAGCTCGGCCAGTTTTTCGATCTGTCTCTCTGAGAGCGTGTCACCGTAACGTTCCCTGAGATCCGAGCGCGCATTCCTGCGCGCATAGAGGATCTGCTCCGCGCGCGCGTTCCTCGCCGACACCACGTCGAGCCCGATGAGGACCTGCTCGAGTCCGCCGATGCGATAGTCGTTGATCAAGTCGAGCACGTCGTGAGCCCCGGGTCCTGGTCCCCCACTCCCCTTCTCGCCCTGCTGGTCATTCTCCCCCCGCTGCTCGTTCTCGCCCTGCTGGTCGTTCTTCGCCTGATGGTCATTCTCCCCATGCTCACTCTTCTCGCTCCCTCTGTCCTTGTCCCTGCTCTCATCCATCGGCTCTCCTCCTGATGGAAGATCCTGGTGCCGCTGACGGCTTTGCAGATCCGCGCGGCATGGATCCTGTAATGGGAGGTCACGTCCGCGATGCCTCCCGAGGCCGAGATCACCTCAATCGAAGGGTCGAGCGAAGGATCGAGCCGGTCTCGCCGCTATCCGCTCTGGGAGAGGACACTCGACCTCTTCCTCGATCCCGGGAAGCTGTTCACGAGCCTGCGGCAGCGCCCGCGGCTCGACGCGCTCGCCCTCTCGATGGTGGCCGGAGCGATCCTCACGTCGATCTCCCTGGCAAGCTATCGATCGGGAGGCGGCGCGTTGCCGGCCGGGTCCGCGCCAGGGGCCGCGATCACTCTGGAGTCGGGCGACCTCCCCGTGTGGGTGCTGGCCTCGATGCTCGTGCTCGGCGCGCCGGCGCTGTGGGGCTATGTCGCCCTGCTCGCGCTCGTCGGACGCGCGATGGGAGGAGCACTGGGCACTGACCTGCCCTACCGCCACTGGCTCTCGCTGGCGGCCCATTGCTCGCTGGTGAGCATCGTAATCGTCCCCCTCCAGGTCGCGCTCTCCCTGGTGATGGGCACGGCGAGCCTTCAGCTGAGCCTCGCCGAGCTCCTTGCGAATGGCGGCCACCCGGAGGGTGCGGTTGAAGCCTTTCTGTCACGCTGCTCACTGAGAAGCCTGGCGTGCGTGGCGCTGTTCACGGCCGGGGGGGCCACCTTCACTCGAGCTCGCTGGTGGAAGGCGTCGGCCTTCATCTTCCCGGTGTGGAGCGCCTTGTGGTTCATCATCGGCTGGTTCACCTCGTCGCTGCCGGCGTGAGGTCCCGGCGGGGCCGTTGATCCTGCATTCGAGCGCCGGCAATTTGACCGAGAGCGCCGGGCGTCGAATCTTGTCTGGCGGCCGGCCGAAGCGCCGGTCCACCATCTTCCTCCACCATCATCCTCCACTTCACGACTGGAATGCCCCTTGCGTAGCTTCGCTCTCGCCAGCCTCGTCGTTTCCGTCCTCTCTACGGCACCGGTCCTGGCGCAGCAATCCGGCACGACAGTGGCGACCCCTGAGGCCACTCATAGCCATGGGTCGCCGAGCTCTGCCGCCTCCGCACCGGGAAGCGCGCAGCTCGAGAACAGCGACCACATCCGGGTGCTCGACGAGTCGGACCGGGGCGAGATCGTGTTCCTGCTGGGTCCCGTGAACCTCGCGGCCGGGGCCGGCCATGGTCACGCGGGCCACGGGGGCAACCAGATCCCCCTGCAGGTGCTCCAGTTCCCGCGTGCGGGATGGCTCGAAGGCTTTGCCACGGACATGGTCGGCGCCACCGGAGCGCCTCTCGAGCGCTCCTATCTGCACCACGTGAACGTCATCGATCCCGGCCA
>JACCXV010000043.1 GCA_013696835.1 Gemmatimonadota bacterium
GTGGTTGGGTGGAGGCCGGTGCCGAAGGCGCGACCGGGGTTGATGCGGATGGCGATCGCTCCAGCGGGCGGATCGATCCAGGGAGGGCCGATCCAGAAGGGTCCCGCCGTGGTGCCGGTGAAGCCGCACCGCCCGTCCGCACCCCAGTCGCGCGCAGGCTCCGCGAAAGGCGTGAACACGGGCTCGCGGCGCGAGCTCGCGGCGCCGGGGCGGCCGCGGGCGTTCCCCCGGCCGGCACCGCCACCGTACGCCGACCAAAGTCGCCGGACCCGTGCCTCGGCCGCGGCGGGGTCGCCTTCTGGGAAGTACAGGCGGGCTCGCCCTTGCAGGACGCCCGGAATGCCCGGGGCGGACTCGAGCAGCTCCACACCCGGGCTACCGATGTCCGCCGCGATCCACGCGAGCACCTCCTCGGCGTGTCCGCGGTCTCCCTCGAGCCTCGGGTCGAAGCCCGCGATCTCCACCCCTCGGTGCAGTCCATCGGACGGGGGAATCACGAAGCGCCGAGCACCTCCTTGACCTTCTCCCAGAAGCCGGTGCGGTCGCCCGAGGGCGGCAAGCCGTTCTCGTGCGCGGCGAGCTCCTCGAGCAGGCGGCGCTCTTCGGGCGACAGGCGCAGCGGCGTCCACACGCGCACCCGCACGTGCTGGTCGCCCCGTCCGCGGCCGGAGACCCGCGGGATGCCTCGGCTCCGGAGCGTGAGCACGGCCCCCGACTGGGTGCCCGCCGGGATGGTCACGTCCGCGGTTCCTTCGAGCGTCGGCACCGTCACCTCGGCGCCGAGCGCCGCCTGCGAGAACGAGACCGGCCACTCGAGCAGCACATCGTCTCCCTCACGGCGGAACTCCTCGTGCGGCAACGCCTCGATGACCACGATCACGTTGCCGCGCCCACCGCCCAGCGTGCCGGCGTTCCCCTGTTCCCGCAACGTGAGATAGTTGCCCGTGGCGACGCCGGGCGGGATCCGGACCTTCACGCGCTTCTCCTTGCGCCTGCGACCCTCCCCCGCGCAGGTCAGGCAGGGCTTCTCGACCAGCGTGCCCGCACCGTGGCAGCGCGGGCACGCTACCACGTTCACGAACTGGCCGAAGATCGAGCGCCGTGCCTGCCGCACCTCGCCCGCGCCCGCGCACTCCGGGCAAACCGCCCGCTGACGGGTCTTCGAGCCGGTTCCGCCGCACTCCTCGCAGGGGTCGAGGATCGCCAGCGTCAGAGTCTTCTCCACGCCACTGGCGACCTCCGGCAGCGTGACCTGCACGCGAACCTGGACATCCGAGCCGCGCCGCGGGCCCGCGGCCGAGCGCCCTCCGCCGAACAGGTCCTCCAGCCCGCCGAAACCGCCGAAATCCCGCATGAACGCGCGCAGCGCGTCCGTGATGTCGTAGCCCTCGGCGCCGAAGCCCCCGCGCAGGCCCGCATGGCCGTAGCGATCGTATGCCGCGCGCTTGTCGGGGTCCTTCAGGATCTCGTAGGCCTCGGCCGCCTCCTTGAAGCGACCCTCCGCATCGGCGTCGACGGGATTGCGATCGGGATGGTGTCGCATCGCGAGCTGCCGGTAGGCGCGCTTCACGTCCTCGGCGCCCGCGTCCCGAGCGAGCCCCAGCACCTCGTAGGGATCACGCGTGATCACGCGTCGCCCCCGCCTTCCTCGAAGAACTCCGAGAGCAGCTGCGACGTGTACTGGACGACGGCGATCACCTTCTCGTACGGCATGCGGGTGGGACCCATCACCCCGATCGTCCCACGCAGGCTGCCGATCCGGTAGTCGGCGGTGACAAGGCTGAAGTCGGTGAGGGAGGGGATGGCGTTCTCCATCCCGATCGTGATGCGCAGGCCCGGGTCGCGGGCGGCGAGCGCCTGCGCGAGCCGGGCCCGCTCCTCGGTAAGCGTCAGCAGCGTGCGCAGGCTCGTGCCCGAGGCGAACTCCGGCTGCTCCGTCAGCCCCGACATGGTCCCGAGCACGACGTGCTCGCCGCCGGGATCGCTGGCGAAGAGCCGCTCGGCCGACTGCACGAAGATGTTGAGCAGGTCCTCCTGGCCCGCGGGCGAGTCCGCGACCCGCCGCGCGAACGTCTCGCGGATCTCGCGCAGCGTGAGTCCCGCCAGACGCTCGTTGAGGAAGGTCGCCACCTCGCGCAGCGCCTCCGGCGACATCTCGCGGGAGAGATCCACGAAGATCGTCTTGACCTGCGCCGAGCGCACCGTGAGCACGAGCAGGACGCGGTCCGAGACCACCGGGAGCAAATCCAGCCGCTCAAGCCGCGCCTCGTCGAGGGTGGGCGCCAGCGCCACGCCCAGTTCGCGCGTGAGCACCGACAGCGCCTGGACGGCCCGGCCGATGAAACGCTCGCTGCGGGTGGCGGTTCCCTCCAGCCGCTCCTTCAGCTGCCGGATCTCCTCGCGCGAGAGCGCTCGCGCCTGCATGAGGCGGTCCACGTAGAGGCGGTAGGCCCTGTCCGTGGGGATGCGGCCCGCGGATGTATGGGGATGGAAGAGCATCCCCTTCTCCTCGAGGTCGTGCATCGTGTTGCGGATCGTGGCGGGGCTAACGCCCAAGTCGAACATGCGCGCCAGCGTCCGGCTCCCCGTGGGCTCCGCCGTCATCACGTAATGGCTGATCACGGCCTGCAGGACGAGCGCCTCACGCTCCGAGAGAGTGATCTCGGACGAGAGCTCGCGCTGCCTGGGCGCGGGAAAGGGTGCTGGCATGTGGCGAATCTAACCCAGCACAGTGGCTAAGGCAATCAGCCAACTCGGTGCTTACTTTGGACTTATGGCAAGAGAGGTGGCTAAACGGCGGGCCGGACGAGCACTCTCGTCTCGAGATCCATGAGGCGGGCAACGATCTCGTCGAGCACCAGGTGTCCCTCGTCGGTGAGCACGATGAGGTCGCTCCCGGCCCGCGCCAGCGCGGCGCCCCGCAGGTCGTGCGTGAACCGCTCCAAGGCCACCGGATCGCCACGCAGGCGCGAGGCCTCCAGGCCCCCCACCGAGCGCAGGCCGAGGTAGAGCGTCTCGGCGTAGCCCGACGACGGGTCCGACGAGACGTCCACGTCCCGCTCGGGGTGACCGGCCAGCACGGAGACGGCCCAGCGCTCCAGGGAGGCGACGTTCGCCCAGCGCGTGCCGTCCCACAGCGAATGGGCTCCGGGGCCAAGCCCCAGGTAGCTCTCGCCGGACCAGTAGCGCCGGTTGTGGATGGACTCCCTGCCGGGACGAGCGAAGCTGGACGTCTCGTAGTGCAGGTACCCTGCGCCCTCGAGCTGCGAGGCTGCCCACAGATACTCGTCCGCGTACGTCTCGGGCTGCGGCAGCGTCAACTCGCCCCGGGCCGCCCGGTGCCCGAAGGCCGTGCGCGGCTCGAGTGTCAGGCCGTAGACGGAGACGTGCTCCGGGGCGAGCGCGATGACCTCTCGAACGTCGGCACGCCAGCCGGCCGAGGGAAGCTCCGCCGGCAGGTTGAAGATCAGGTCCAGGCTGACGTTGTCGAAGCCGGCCTGCCGCGCGTTCGCGAGCCCGGCTCGGCTGTCGGCCGGGGTATGCAGGCGGCCGAGAAAGCCCAGGCGCTCCGGCTGGAAGGACTGGCAACCGAGGCTCAGGCGGGTCGCTCCCGCCGAGCGTAGTGAGCTGAGGGTGTGCGGCGGAGCCTCGCCGGGGTTGGCCTCGACGGTGAACTCGCGCAGGTCGGACAGGTCGAACGCTGCGGCGAGGCCGCCGGCGAGCGTGCGGACCGCCTCCGCCGAGAGGAGGGAGGGCGTCCCTCCCCCCCAGTAGAGCGTCTCGACGACCGCTGGGGAAAGCACCGTGTCCCAGCTGGCGAGACCCGCCTCTGCGAGCAGCGCACTGACGAAGCGGGCCTCGCGCGTCTCGCCCGGCGGCACCTGATAGAAGTCGCAGTACGGGCAGGTGCGCGTGCAGAACGGAACGTGCACATACAGCGAGAAGGGCATCCGCCCGTGACCGCCGGCAGGGCCGGGAGTCACCGCCGGCTCAGGCGAGGCTGAAATAGCTTCCGGCATGCTGTCGGGCGAGGCCTCGCATCTCGAGCTCCGTGAGCTCCGCGAGGAGCTCCGCCACGGACCAGCCGCACTCGCGCTGCAGCTGATCCACGTGCTTGGGAGACCTGCCCAGGTGCCGCGCCAGGCGCACCCCGGCGTCCTCCTGCGGGAGCGCCGGGGGCGTCCCGCCGCGCGCGAGCGCCGCCAGCGCCGGGCATCCGGCCGCCAGCTCGCAGACCACGTCCAGCCAGTCGCGCACCAGCGCAGCGCCGTCCCTGAGCAGGGCGTTCGAGCCGGCGGTGGTCTCGTGGAGCGGCGACCCTGGCACCGCGAAGACCTCGCGATTTTGGTCCATGGCATGCCTCGCGGTGACGAGCGCCCCACTGTGCTCCCCGGCCTCCACCACGACGGTGCCGAGCGCGAGGCCGCTCACGATGCGGTTGCGCTTGCGGAAGTGGTGGGCGAGCGCGGGCATCCCCGGTGGATACTCCGAGACCACGGCCCCGCCGCGCTCCACGATCGCACGGTAGAGCGCACGGTTGCCCGTGGGAGAGGGCAGGTCGGCGCCCGACGCGAGGACGGCAACCGTCCGTCCGGTCTCGAGCGCCCCCCGGTGCGCGGCCGCGTCGATGCCGTAGGCCATCCCGCTGACAACCACGACCCCGCGCTGCGCGAGATCGGCCGCCAGCCGCTCCGCGAACGCACGCCCTTCACGCGTCGGGCGTCGGGAGCCGACGATGGCCACAGCCGGAGCCGCCAGCACATCGGCGTCCCCCAGGACGTACAGCAGGGGCGGCGGCTGCGCGAGGCGGTCGAGCAGATCGGGATAAACCGGATCTCCGCGCAGGATGGCCGCGATCCCGGCGCGCGCGGCGGAAGCAGCGGGCCGACCCGCAACGACCCGCTCCGTGCGCGCCGTGCCGTTCAGGGCAGTACCCCGCGAGCGAGCGCCGCCTCGGCCCCGCGGCTGCCCCGTAGTCCCTCGACGGTGGCGTGCAGCAGCGCGTCCACCCCCCTGCCGGTGGCACTCGAGATCGGCAGCACGCCGCCAGCCTCTGGGAAGAGGCCGCGCGCGGGGGGCGCGTAGTCGGGCAGAAGATCGAGCTTGGTGGGCACTACCAGGTGCGGCAGGCGGGCGAGCGCCGGCGAGTGCGACGCGAGCTCGTGGCGCAGCGCATGGTACTCCCGCACCGGGTCGTCGATCGTGGCGTCGATCAGGATCAGCAGGAAGCGGGTGCGCTCGATGTGGCGCAGGAAGCGGATGCCGAGCCCGCGCCCCTCGTGCGCCCCCTCCAGGAGGCCCGGGACGTCCGCCATCACGAAGCTCTCCTCGCCGATGCTGACCACTCCGAGGTTGGGCGCCAGCGTCGTGAAGGGGTAGTCGGCGATCTTCGGGCGCGCGGCGCTCACGCGCGCCAGCAGGGTGGACTTTCCCGCGTTCGGACTGCCCACCAGGCCCACGTCCGCGAGCAGCTTGAGCTCCAGGACCAGCGTGCGGGTCTCCCCTGGCACGCCCGACTCGGCCTCCTGCGGCGCCTGGCGTGTGGCCGTCGCGAAGTGCGCGTTGCCGCGACCGCCCCGACCGCCGCGGGCGACGACGAGCCGCTGGCCGGCCTCATCCAGGTCGCCGAGCAGCTCGCCCGTCTCGGAATCCCGCACCACCGTTCCGACCGGCACCCGCAGCACCACGTCCTCCGCGTCGGCCCCCGTCCGGTTGGATCCCCCCCCGTGGGTTCCGCGGCCCGCGCGGTAGCGCGAGCGGTAGCGGAAGTCCTGAAGGGTCGTCAGGTTGGAATCCGCCTGGAGCGCCACGTGCCCGCCACGGCCGCCGTCCCCCCCGCTGGGTCCACCCCGCGGGACGAACTTCTCCCGTCGGAAGGCGATCATGCCCTCCCCGCCGGCTCCCGCCTCCACGTAGATTCGGGCCTCGTCGATGAACATCCCGCCGCGTCTCCTTCTGGCCCTCGCCGTGCTGTGCGGCGTGCCGCTTGCCGCCTGCTCCATGGGCGGCAAGGCGCAGACCGCCCACGGGAACTCGCCACCGAGTCTCGTGGAGGTGCTCCGGCGCGACTCGACGCTCGTGCTGGACATCCGCTATGCCACCCCGAACAACTTTACCGGCCGGAAGCTCTATCCCGAGGCACGCTGCCTCCTGCGCCCGGGCTCCGCCGAGCGGCTCACGCGAGTCCAGCGGCGACTGCGGCCCCACGGTCTCGGTCTGAAGCTCTTCGACTGCTACCGGCCGCTCGCCATCCAGCGTGAGCTGTGGGCCCTCGTTCCCGACGAACGTTACGTGGCGCGCCCCGAGAAGGGGTCGCGCCACAACCGCGCTTCAGCCGTGGACGTGACGCTCGTGGACGAGCAGGGGCGCGAGCTTCCGATGCCCAGCGAATATGACGAGTTCACCCCCCGGGCGCACCGCGACTACCACGGCGCGAGCCCAGAGCGCACGGCGAATCGCGAGCGTTTGGCGCAGGCCATGATGGCGGAGGGGTTCCTGCCGCTGCCCACCGAGTGGTGGCACTTCGACGCTCCAGACTGGAAGGAGCATGCCGTGCTCGACGTCCCTCTCTCGCTTGCGGCTCCCGACACCCGTCCTTAGACTAGCCTCCCCTGCCGCATCCCCCCCAGAGAGGAGCCACATGGGCAAGCAGTACAACAAGGTGGAGAAGCGGCGCCGGCGCGAGCGACGACTGAAGCGCAAGAAGGTCGAGCTCGTCGAGGCTGGACTGCGCGCGGGCCGCGCACGTCCGCGCGGCGTTGTTCGGCCATCCCCGGCACGTCCGCGGGCCCGCGGCGAAAC
>JACCXV010000068.1 GCA_013696835.1 Gemmatimonadota bacterium
CGGCGCGCCAGAAGAAGAGCGCGCCGCACGTCCAGAATGCCGCCAGCGGCATGTCGGTGGCCGCGAAGTGCGCATCGCCGAACACGCGCGGCATGAGCGCGAGTGCCAGGCCCGCTCCCCAGCCCGCCTGCGCCCCAGCCACGCAGCTCCCCCACCAGGCCACGGCGGCGACGAGCAGCCCGAAGAGCGCGGCGGCCGACAGGCGGAAAGAGGCATGATCGCCCAGCCACCCGTGGAACACCGCCCACGTGGCCCCGCCCAGCACCTTGTAGAACGGCGGATGGGGGTTCGAGTAGGGCGCGAAGTTCCAGTAGGCCTCGAGGGTGTCCGCCGAGACCCAGCTCGCCAGCGTTCCGTCCGCGGCGCGCTGCGGAAGCTCCGACAGCCACGCCATCTCGAGCTTCGCGGACGCGAGATAGGCCGGCTCGTCCCACGTGACGCCGGGATCGGCGATCGTCAGCGCCGCAGCCATGAAGGCGCCAAGGCCGAGTGCGGCCACCCAGGCCGGCCGCAGCGTGGGCGGCGAGACGCGACGCCGGGGGCCCGGCAATCCATGGTTCGGCCGCGCGCTCCAGGCGGCGGCCTGGCGACCCCAGCGGCGCGGCGTCGCGATCGGCTCGACCGGCTCGACCGACGCTGCGGCGAGAAGCGTCATGCCCCGGTCCGCCCCGCGGGTGCGACCACGTAGACCAGCGAGAGCCCCACGGGGAGCAGCCCGCGGCGGACGAGGGGCACCTCCCAGCGCAGCAGACGAAAGAGGGCCTCGTCCGCCCAGCTCGGCAGCTCCCCGAAGTCCCTCTTTCGCCGTCGCTCGTCGGCGGCTCCACCATGGTGAGACGCGTGTGCCCTGCGGCCGTCGGCCCAGCGGCGCAGCAGGCGATAGGCCGCGGCAGCGGGGAAGATCGTCGCGTATCCGAACCCGCCCGTGAGCACCTCGAGCCCCGCGCCCTCGATGCGCCGTGCGAGCAAGCGCCGCGTGTAGCGACGCCGGTGATGGAGCGCCTCGTCGAAGGCCGACCAGAGGAACGGGAACGCCGGCACGGTCAGGATCGCGACGCCCGAGGGCCGCAGCACGCGCGCGATCTCGCGGAGCGCGCTCGAATCGTCGTCGATGTGCTCCAGGGCATCGAGGGCGAGCACCCCGTCAACCGTTGCGTCGGCCAGCGGGATCGCCGTCGCGCTCCCTCGAACGAGGGCCCCCAGCCCCCGCTCCGCACAGAGCGCCAGCGCCTCGGTCGAGGGATCGAGCCCGAGGCCGCGGTACGCCGCCGGCAGGTTCAGCAGGGTCGCCCCCGTCCCGCAGCCCACGTCGAGCACGCGCGCGCCCTGCGGCAGGGCACCCCCGTTCAGCAGCGCGTACACGAGGCGTCGCTTGGCGCGGAACCACCAGTTCCTCTCCTCGAGGTCGCGCATGCGCCTGTACTCCGGAAGCTCCACGTCAGCGCACCCGGTAGAGAGCGAGCAGCGGCACGCCCTCCAGCCGCACGGCATAGACCGGCGCGCCGAACGTGAACAGCGCCAGGTCCGAAGTCCGGAACCAGCCCCGACGATTCACCACGAGTACCCACTCCGCCGGGGGCGCCGCACGCACCCGAACGTCCGCGCGCAGCCAGCCCGCGCCCTGCGCGAAGAGCAGGTCCTCGTACAGGAAGGGCCCGCCGTCCAGGGGCGCATCCGCGGGCAGGATCGAGTTCAGGTCGCGGTAGGCCTCCCGGTTGAGCACCTCCTTCATGCCCGTGACCTCGAGCCCGCGCGCATGCGCGCCGCCGACCCCGCCCACGAGCGCGTTGAAGTACGACGCCTGAAAGGGATGTAGCCTGACGGTGGCGATGGCAGGCTGCGCCAAGGCACACAGGAGAAGGATCGCAACGAGTGCCGACGGGACCCTGCTGCCGGAACTGGAGAGGCGTGCCGCCCCGGCCAGCCAGGCGGCGCCGAGGCCGGCGAGGAGCGCCACGAAGGGAAAGATCGGCAGGAACAGACGGATGTCGTCATGCATCGGAGCGGACGGCAGGAGGAGCGCCGCCAGGAACACCGCGACGACCGCCGACGCCATCGCGCCGGCGCGGCGGAACGCCGGCTGCAGCGCTGCGGCGACAAACCCCAGGCCGGCGAGCAGCAGGAGCCCGAGCGGCGTTGTGAGCGCGAGCATGGCGAGCGGGTAATGCCAGGGCGGGCGAAACGTGTAGAGGCGTCCGAAATAGAACGTCGGCAGCTGACTCGTTACGCTATCGCGCCGCTCCAGGGCGTGGCGCAGGTACTCGTTCAGCGCGCCGGGAAGGTCTCCCCAGGCGGGCGGGTTGACGGCGACGAAGGCGACGATCGCGGCGCCGGCGAAGAGCGGGAGCTCGCGCAGGCGTTCCGGCCGGAACGCTGCCAGCCAGGGAAGCAGCACGAGCGGGAGCAGCACGGCGCTGAACTTGGTAGCCATCGCGAGCCCCCAGAGGATGCCGGACCACAGCAGGGGCGCGCGCGGAGCTTCCGCGGCGGTGAACAGCGCCCCGAAGAAGAGGGCGCTCAGCACGAAGTCCGTGTCCGCGAAATGCGCGTGCGCGAAGACGCGCGGCATGGCCACGAATGCGAGCCCCGCGGCGGCACCTGCCAGCGCTCCACCGCGTAGGGCGCTCCAGGTCGCGACGGCGCCCGCCAGCAGCCCTGCAACGACGGTGCCGAGCAGGCGATACGCCACGAGGGGGTCGGTGCGCCCGAAGAAGAGCCACCCCGACAGGCCGGCGACCTCGCGCGAGAACGGCGGGTGCGGCACCCGCTCCCCGCCCCAGCGCCACGTCTCGTCGAGGATCTCGGGAGAGAAGGCGCGCAGCGGCTGCCCCACCCTCAGGCTTCCCGCCAGATAGTCGAACCAGCCCCAGATCCTGCGGGAGGACTCGAGGTAGTTTCCCTCGTCGCTGACCAGCCCGAAGGACGGCAGGGTCACCGCGTAGAGGAAGGCGGACAGGAGCGCCACCGCCGCGCCCAGCCGCAGCGGCCCGCGCCACCGCGGGGATGATGCGGGTGCCGTGCCCGCGAGCGCAGGCAGTCTCACGCGGCGCCCTCCAGCTCCGGGGCCTGCTCATGCCGGCCTGCGGGAGAACCCGGGCTCGCCGCCGGGTGAACCGCCGGGGCCCGCGCGCAGGAGGCGAGCGTCACCCCTGCCGTACGCCGGCGGCCGAATGCAAGCGTCGCCATGGAGACAAGCATCGCGCCCGAGAGGACGGCCCCGACCTCGAAGCTCCTGGGCCGGTAACGGAAGATCACGCGATGCCTTCCGGGCGGGATTGCGACGGCCCTGCCGAACCCGTTGGCAAGGAGGATCGGCACCGGCGCACCATCCAGGGTTGCCCGCCACCCCGGATAGTGGCTGTCCGTCACCACGAGCACCGAGGCGCGGGGCACGGCGACCTCGAAGGTCAGCCGCGACGCGCCCCAGCGCGCGCGCAGGGATCCCCACGTCCAGGACGGATCCGGCTGGACCGTGCCGGGGACACGATCCAGCACGACGGACTCGGCCAGGGGGAAGTCGGGCTCGAGCGCTCGGCCGAGGCCGGACCGGGCGTCGGGCCGCCTCTCCCAACGACCGACGAGATAGGCACGGGAAAGCGGCGCGCGCAGGCGCATCACCGAGACCGGGATCTCGGGATGTGTCGCGACGCGCGTCACCTCACGCGGCGGCAGCGGCAACGAGGTTGCCACGTACCTCACGCCCATCAGCCGCAGCAGCCGCATGCCGCGCGCCGGATCGGCGGCGACGAGCGCGTCGATCTGGTCGGCGGTGGCGCGGGTCTCGATCCCTGACATCCCGTCGTGCTGCAGGTAGCCGAACATCTCGCCAAGGTTGGGAGCGAGGCTCTGCTGAAAGAGGTAGTGATTGGAGAGCAGCCGCGCCCGCGTGACGACGGCGACCTGCTCCATGTCCGAGGCGAGAGGCGTCGAGCGGATGCGATACGTGCGGGGATCCTCGGCGCGCCGTTCCAGCACCGACGCCACCCACGGGCGGGCGTAGAAGCTCCACGGGACCGACGGGTTCACGGCCCTGGCCGGAAGCGCGAGATCGAACGCAGCCAGCGCGCAGAGCGCCGCCCCCGTCTGCCGAGCGGCGGCCCTGCGCGATGCGGCCAGCAGTAGCAGCGCACCGGTAGCCGCGAACACGGGCACGGCATGCGCCAGCGCCTCGGCAGCCGGCGGCCGCATCGCCTCCCGCATCCAGATCAGGGATCCCGCCCCGGAGGCCGCCGCGAGCGCGGCGCCCGGGGCGAGCGCGCGACGCGAAATGCCTCCGGCCAGCAGCCGCTCCAGCCCGGCGGCAGCAAGCGCGGGCAGGGCGAAGGCCGTCAACAGCAGGAACTTCTCCGGATAACGGATGGACCGGAAGCCCGGAAGGGTGTCGAACGCGAGTCGATACACCGGCGAATGGCTGCCCAGTGCCAGCAGCACGCCCAGAAGCGCTGTGGCCGACCAGAACAGCGTCCAGCGGCGGCGTCTCCCCGTCAGGGCGAGCGTCGCGAGCCAGCTCACGACCAGCCCGGCGTACACCGAGAGCAGCCAGGGCATCGATTCCTTCGCGGCGGGCCCGGCGAGCGCGCCGCCGGGTAAGGCGGGCCGAGGGAAGGCCAGGCTGAAGAGGGACGGCAGCGGGAGCGAGTGCCGCGCCGCGAGCTCGAAGGGCAGTCCTTCCTGCCGCACGGACTGGCCGAGCAGCTCGAGCGTAGGGAGCACCTGGAC
>JACCXV010000080.1 GCA_013696835.1 Gemmatimonadota bacterium
GCCGAGGCGCGGGAGGTCGGACGGTGCCAGACGCACGAGAGAGACGAGGCCGGCGGCGGCGAGGCCCGCACCCAGCAGACCGCCGGGGATGGCGAGCAGCGCGCTCTCGGTGAGCGACTGACGAACGAGGCGCCGGGTGCCCGCACCGAGAGCGGAGCGGACGGCGGTCTCCCGCTGGCGCACCGTGCCGCGCACCAGCAGCAGGTTCGCCACGTTGACGCAGGCGACGAGCAGCACGGCGCCGACGGCGGCGAAGAGCACGAGCAGCGCTCGCCGCGATCCTCCCACCACCGCCTCCTGGAGCGGGATGACGTCCGCTCGGAGCTCGATCGGCTCGGGGAACTCCTTCGCAAGCTCCGCGAGCAGCACGTCCAGCTCGGCCGCTGCGGCGCGAGCGGAGACGCCGGGCCGCAATCTCGCGAGGACGCCGTAGTTCCAGCTGGCTTGGCGCGCCGCCTGCTCGTCGGTGAAGGCGATCGGCTTGTAGAAGTCGACCCGTTCGCCGAGACGCACCAGGTGATGAAACTGCTCGTTGCGCGCGAAGTCGAAGCTGCGGGGCAAGACGCCGATCACCGCGTGCGGATCTCCGTCCAGCGTGACCGTGCGCTGAAGCACGTGCGGGTCGCGCCTGAAGCGGCGTGCCCAGAGGTCCTCGCTGATCAGGATCACCCGATCACGGCCGGGATGATCCTCCTCCTCGAGGAAGTCACGCCCCAGCTGCGGTCGGACGCCGAGGACGCGCAGGAAGTTCCAGCTGACGCCGGCGCCCCCCAGCCGCTCCGGCTCGGCCGCGCCCGTCAGGTTCATGGTCAAACCCTCGAGCGCGGCGAAGCCCTCGAACGATCTGGCACGCTCACGAAACGCGAGGACGTGGCGTGCGGTGACCGGAATGGACGGGTACAGGTCTCGAAGCTTGGGGATCACCTCGGAGACCCGGACGAGGCGCGCGGGATCGTGGTAGGGAAGCGGGCGGACGAGCACGCGATCCACGACGCTGAAGATCGCGGTGGTGGCGCCGATCCCCAGCGCGAGGACGAGGATCGTGCCTGCGGCGAATCCCGGGCTTCGGCGGAGGAGCCGGGCGGAATAGCGGATGTCGTGCGACAGCATCGGGCATCTCCAGGTGATGAGCCGGGCGAACGGCGAACCTGGAGATACGACGCACCCGAAGGGTATCGGGTTTCAGGACCTCTCTTGCAAGGGGCCGATCGCCGTCCCGGGTGGCACAGCCATCAACCGGCCACCGCCGTGAGCGTGACGTACTCGACCCAGATCGGCACCAGCCGGCCCAGGCGCGCCCGCAGCGCGGATGCCGATGCGGGGGCGAGCTCGGAGAAGGGATCGATCGTGAGCCGCTGCCTCATCTCGGGCGACGCGAGCGTCGTGTCCAGCTGCATCGGGCCCTCGATCTTGCCCTGGAAGTCCAGGGTCTGGAGCACGCGGTTCACCGCCTCGCGGGTTCGCCGGTAGCGATCAGGCGGGTGTCCGACCGCGCGCGCGGCTTCGGGAGCGGTCTGGTCTTCCCACTGGGACTGAGCCGCTGCCGCACGCTCCTGGGGAGTCGCCGCAGACAGGGCTCGCTCCTGAGCGGCCCGCACGAGCTGAATCTCCTTCGCGAGGCCGCGCTCGTACGCCGCCAGGTCGGCTTCGGTGAACGCGAACGTCTGTCTCGACTCCACGTCGGCCTCGGCGGGCGCCGACGACTCGACGGATGCTCCGATGCTCCCGCTGCTGCGGATGCGACGGATCCCTCAGGTTCGTCCGAGGGCGACCCGCCTCCCGCACCCGCTGTCGATTCGAGCGCGGCACCGCCGCGCGCCTCGCCTGCGCCAGCATTCCCTCCATCGACCTCGCCGCGGCAGGCTGAAGCCACCAGGGCGAGACCGAGCGACGCGAGCAACGCTCGTCCACGGCGCGAGCGCATCGGCATTCCATCGATCATGGCCACTCTCCGCCGATCGTGAAGTTGTGCAAACGGCTCGCGGGACCGTGCTCCTCCATTGTAGAGACACGCTCTCGCGCCCTGTCAACAAGAAAGCGCCCCCTTCGTTGAAGTGGGCGCTCTCCGTTGGCCATGCAGGCGGCGGTCTATCGCACGCGGCTCGCCGTATCCTCCGTCGTCCGTCAGCGACGCACGACGACCACCGAGCGCATCCAGGGATGGATGCAGCACTCGAAACGGTGCCCGTCGTGAGCGTGTCACGGGCGCCCGCGGCGAGGAAGTCGCCGGCGGCGAGCCGCTGGCACTCCGGGGCGACCTGCTCGTTGCCGGAGAGCTCGTTCAGCTCGGGTACGATTCCGCCCCCGAACCGCGCGACGCGCGTGAAGGTGTGCGCTTCCCCGCCCTACCTTCCTGAGGCCGGAGCGGGCCCGTTTGATACATCGTATCGTCGAGCCCAGAGACAGACGAGGATCAGCGATGCCACGGCCACGTTGACCAGGCTGCCGCGATCGCCCGGCCTCCCGTACAGAAGGTAGCCGTTCAACATTCCGTCCAGGACGAACGCCGGCGGCACCATCAGACCCAACCACCAGGCCCATCGCCTGCGTCGAAGCAAGCCTACGCTCGCCACCAGAGCGGCGACTCCGATGACCAGCAGTCCCATCCCCAGCCAGCGAGCGGTGGCTTGCCCGGCTCTGGCGCCTTCGAGCGCATCGACACCTTGCAGCAGGAGGACCACACCGCCGGCCCCGCGTGCGAGGCCGAGGAGCGCAGGAGGATCGCCGAAGCCACGAGCAGGCGATACCCTCGGCTACTCCGCCGCTGCCATGACGCGTGCAAGTCCCTCCCTCGCGTCTCAGATCTCAGCCGACGTCTTCCGCATGCTGCCCGAGCTGTCTTGCGTACTCGCGGTCCCACGCGGCTGGCAGGCTCTCGCGGGGCGAGTACGGGCCGGGAGCGTACATGCGAGACGAGATTCCCTTCTGGCTGAGCTCGCAGATGTGCCAATCCTCGCGGTTCGTGGCATCCCAGAAGCTCACTGCATCCTCGGGATCGTACTGCGGATCGTGAAGCGCATCCGGATGGAACAGCCACTCGCATTCGACTCGCGTCCGCGTCGCAGACTCCGGCTGCAGCATGTGGAACATGACGTAGTCGGGATGCAGGCTGACCAGGAGGTTGGGAAAGATCGAGTAGTAGTAGACACGCCGAAGATCCTCGTGGGGAAGCTCGCCCACCACCGGCCCGCATGCACGGCCGCTCACGGTGAGGCTCTCGCTGTCGCCGTCCAGCAGCATGAAACCGCCCAGGAACGGTCCCTCGGCCAGGTCGTTCTCTCCGCTGCGCCAGGGGGATCGACGGGCCAGCCCGGGATGGATCACGGGGCAATGCAGGCATTCCGAATAGTTCTGGAACAGGAGCTTCCAGTTGGCCTCGACAACGTATCCGATGCGACGGGAGGGCCGCAGCCGGGGCAGCCGGAAGCGCCGGAAGCGATCGGCAAGCGGAGTGAACGCCTCGGCAAGCGAACGGGGCTGAGGGCTCAGGTTGAGGAACAGGAATCCTTCCCAGATCTCAAGCGGAACGCGATGAAGCGAGTATTCGCGCTTTTCGAAATCCTCGACGCCTTCCATGTGCGGCGCACCCAGCAGCCGTCCGTCGAGCGTGTACGTCCACGCGTGGTACGGACACTGAATGGAACGGCTAAGCTCGCCGCTCTGCTCCTCGCAGAGCCGCGTCCCACGGTGGCGGCAGATGTTGTAGAACGCCCGGGCGACGTGCTGCTCGTCGCGCAGCACGATCACGCTCTCACCGGCCACGGAGGCCACGAAGTACGCGCCGGGAGTGACGATCTGCGCTTCCCGACCGACGCAGAGCCAGTGTCGGCGGAAGATCCGCTCGCATTCCTGGGCGAAGATCTCGGGCGAAGTGTAGTACTGCCCCGGAAGCGTGCTCGCCCCCTGCCGGTAGGATCGAACCGTCTCGACGAATGGGTTCATGCGCTGCGCGCCTAACGGTGGTTTCGAGGAGTTTGTCCTTCGGACGCGGGCACGCCGTTCACTCCACGTTCCGATCCTCCTGCTTCGCGCGCTCGACGCCCTCCGGCTCGAGCTCCTCGGCAGCGCGGTTCTGCCGGATGAAGAATCCCCACGCTAGCAGGAGTGCCGCCGCGGCGACGCCGATTGCGGCGGCGTAAGGCAGCGAGGATGGGTCCTCGTGCACGAAGCGGAAGGTGGCGACCAGGCACTCGATCGCGAGCGCGATCACGATCACCACCAGGAACCGCGACAGGAAGCGCCGGACGCGGGTCGGCGCGCTGATGTTCGCTTCGCGACGGATCTCTTCCTCGATCACGGTCTGTCCGAGCTCGAGGGCCGCGAGCGAGACAGCGAGCAGGCCGATGGACTCGAGAACCGCGTCGAACCGGTCGTACAGACCCGTGTTCGCCCGGGGGTTTGCGGCCTCCCACAGCTCGAAGCCCGCGAACACCACCAACGCGACACCACAAGCCAGGAACAACGCCGCCGCGGCCCCATAGGCGGCCATGAACAGCGGGCGGGTCACCTTCGTGTCCGAGGGGACCACGGCGGGCTCAGGATCGTACTCCACCCTCGTTCATGGCGGAAGCATGCGGCACGCGGAGGTCCGCTGTCCAGCCGAGCGGACCCGGAGCCGACGTTCCCCTTCATCGCGTCAGGAGGCCCGCGCGGCAACGCGCGTGGTGAGGGGCGGCGCTCCGGTCAGTCCGAGCGCCGGCGCAACGTGATCGTGGAGCTGGGTGGGGGAGCTTGCAGCGTAAGGACGACCTGCGATGCGGAGAACTGCAGAGACCACGTGAGGGACCCGTCGCTCGTCGTCAACCGAACGTCCGACCCGGTCATCTGGTACGTGCCCTGAATGACCAGGGGCTCGGCTGGCTCGCCGGGGAACGCGACCGCGCCCTGCCCCTCGAACGTTCCGTCCTGACGAAAATCGACTGTGCCCGTGGTGGTCGCGGCGATGCCCTCATCCGTGAAGCCGACCAGATCCCAGGAGCCCACGAGTGAGTTCTCGGGCCCGGTGGTGTCGTCATCACCGCAGGCGAGAGCAAGGACGCCAAGGGACAGAACCAGGGCTGCCAAGCGCATCGAGACTCCCACGGAGGAAGAGGGCGGGTGCACGCTGGTACACGGCGGGTAGGAAAGGTTCCTGAGGCTCTGTGGCGCGGGAAGCTCCGAGGGGGTGGGCTGCGCCGAGGGTACGTAAACGAGGTGGCCGCGAATGCGACCACCTCGTTCCTCACGCTCCGTCACGTCGCCGGCGCGACCGGCCTCCCCGATCCAGCGCGGGGGCGTCGGCCGTGCGCCGGCGGATGCCTCAGGTGCTCTGGATCCTGCCGTTCACGCCCTGCGGGAAGAAGCCTCCCTCGTCTACGCCGGCCCGATTCGTCAGGTACACGATCCGCAGCACCTGCTGCGGGGTGCGGGAGAACGCGAGCGCGTTCCGGTCCGCAGGCACGATGTTGGCACGCTCCTCCATGTTGACGCCCTGATCGAGGTCCGACGCGCCGTCCAGGCTGTCGCGCGCGTCCGAGATCGCCCATGTGGCCCGCTGCACGGGGAAGCCCTGCTGGTAGAGCACTGAGCGGATGTTCCCGGCGTGGTAGGCCTCGACGGCCAGGATGCCCGCTGCGTCGGAGAGGAACGCCTTGTTGTCGATGAGCGGGGCCGCACCCTTGTAGGCCGTGACGCCCACATCCTCGAACACGAACGCACCAAGCAGGAAGCTGACCTCGTCCGCAAAGGGGTCGAACGCGCCCAGTCCGGCAGCCCGACCCGCCGCGTTGAACGCATTCGTGAAGTCGATGGGGGGACGCGACACGGCCGCCGCGCCGAGCGTGTCGCGAAGGTACCGCACGTGCGCCAGCTCGTCGGCGGCAATCTCCTGCGCGAATTCCCGGAAGGTGTCGCTGTCGAAC
>JACCXV010000094.1 GCA_013696835.1 Gemmatimonadota bacterium
CCTCTGCACGTTGTCGGGTGTCCGCGCGTCGTCGAGGGGTCGCTCGTCCGGCACCTGACCGAGCACTCTCCGAGGATTTCCCGCACCGAGGCGCAGCACGACGGGCGTGCCGGTCCGGGCGAGGCCCCCAGGCGGAGGATCCTGGCTCACGACCCGGTTTCCCGGAATCTCTGCTGCTCCGGCCGAGTCCTCCCCTGCCGAGCTCGGCGTGCCCACTGCCGCGCTCCCTTCCAGATCGACGATCCGAAAGCGCAGTTGGGCAGCCCTCAGGATGGACACCGCCTCACCGCGCGTGCGGCCGACCACATCGGGTACCTCCACCACCACGCCCCCGCGGCTCACCTCGACCACGACCGAGTCCGCGTCTCCCAGGACCGCTCCTGCCGCAGGACGTGTGGCCAGGACGCTCCCCTCCTCGCGCCCCGCGGCCACATACCGCACGCGCGCGAGCGGGACCCCGGCGGCCTTCAGCACGGCGAGCGCGGACTGCAGCGGAAGACCGTCGAGGTCCGGCGCACGCCTTCGGCCGGCTCCCGCCCCGATCAGCACTTCGATCGGCTTTCCCGGCTCGAGCGCGAGGCCCTCCGGAGGGTACTGGACCACGACCTCGCCCGAGTCCACGTCGGCGTCGTATGCGAGGCCAAGCACGTCGACGGCGCTGCCCACCTCCGCCGCGCGCTCGCGCGCGTCCTTGAGGGGCCGACCGACCAGATTCGGAACGCTCTGTGCCCTCTCGCGCGTGAGCGTCGCGGGCAGGAGCGCGAACTCCGCGGCCTCGCGCCCGAGGGCGAAGGCACCCACCGTGGCGAGCAGCAGCGACGCCATGCCGACGGCCCAGATCCGCGCGCGCACCTCGTTCATGCGGCCTTCTCCAGCAGCACCGCGAAGGCCCCGTCGCAATCGCCGGCCTCGGGTGTCACGAAGAGCGCGCACTCGGCACGGCCCGGCAGCCGCAGCGCGAGGGACGGGGAAATGAGCGGCTCGAGATTCACGGGCGTCAGATCGGGGCGGGAGCTCAGGAGCCAGGCGACCATCTGCTCGTTCTCCTCCGCCTCCAGGCTGCACGTGGCGTACAGGATCCGACCCCCCGGAGCCAACAGGTCCGCCGCGTTGGCGAGGATCCCCCGCTGCAGATCCAGCAAGTCCGCCAGGCGCTCCCGGGAGAGGCGCCAGCGCGCGTCGGCGCGGCGACGCAGCGTGCCGGTGCCCAGACAGGGTACGTCGGCGAGGACGAACGAAGGTGCTCGGCGGAGAGCCAGCGTGCGGGCGTCCGCAACGACCGCGCGCAGCGGCAGATCCTGGCGGCGGGCCGTGTCGACGATCCGCCGCAGGCGAACGGCGGAGATGTCGGCGGCCACGAAGGTCCGACCCTCGGGGCGCTCCGCCGCCGCCCCGATCTTCCCCCCCGGCGCCGCACACACGTCGACGAAGAGCCCCGACGAGTCGTCCGGCACCAGCCGGGACACCATCTGCGCGCTCACGTCCTGCACGGTGAACAGCCCCTCGCGGAACGCGTCCAGCGCCGCCGGGTCCCCGGAGCGCAGGGTGAGTGAGCCCGCGTGCAGAGGGTGCGGTTCGACGCTGGCGCCATCGCGCTCCAGGCGCTGCACGAGCTCCGTCCCGGCGATCCGCCCCGAATGCGGCCGGAGATGGACCCCGGGCGGGCGATTGTCGGCTTCGAGCAGCGCGCGCGTTCGATCCGGCCCGAAGCGGGCCAGCCACCTGCCGACCAGCCATGCGGGATGTGACCAGGCAACGGCCAGCTCGTGCGCGTCTGGATCAGCGCCGGATAGGTGCGCGGAAGGGAGGGCTGGGATCTCCTCCGCCGCCGCCGCCGCGATTCGCGCCTCGGCAAGGCGGCGCAGCGTGGCATTCACGACCCCAGCCAGGCCGCGCGCCTGGGCCGCAGGCAGGAGCTCGCGCACGTGATCCACGGCGTCCTTGATCGCCGCGTGCGCCGGCACGCGGTCCAGGAAGAGGACCTGATAGGCGGCGACCTCGAGGATCGCCCGCACGGAAAGGGGCAGGGAGCCGAGGCCCTGCCGCAGCAGCTGGTCGAGGCGGCAGTCTAGCGTCAGCCGCCAGCGCAGAGCCCCGAACGCGATCTCCTGACAGAGCCCGCGGTCCGCCCCGGTCAGCCCCCGCGCACGCCGCTCCAGGCTCGCGTCGGCACGGCGCCCCGCGTCGACGTCCAGCAGGACGTGTGCGGCGACGAGGCGCGGGTTGTGGGAGGGAGAGGCCGCGGAGACGACCGGCGTCAGACCAGCATCCCCTCGCGGGGACTCGACGGCATGGCGTAGGGCCGCTTGGGCATGCGCCCCGCCTCCCACGCCAGCCTTCCCGCCTCGACCGCGAGCCGCATCGCGCGAGCCATGCGCACCGGGTCGGCCGCCTGCGCAATGGCGGTGTTCATGAGGATGCCGTCCACCCCCAGCTCCATCGTGAGCACGGCGTCGGACGCGGTGCCCACGCCCGCATCGACGATCACCGGCACGTCCACGGCTTCGCGGATGAACAGCAGGTTCTGCGGGTTCAGGATCCCCTGGCCCGAGCCGATCGGCGATGCCAGCGGCATCACGCAGATCGCGCCGGCGTCCTCGAGCTTGCGGGCCACGACAGGATCGTCGCTGGTGTAGGGCATGACCTGAAAGCCCTCCCGGACGAGCTCGCGGGTGGCCTCCACCAGCTCCGCCGTGTCGGGGTACAGCGTGCGCTCGTCGCCGATCACCTCGAGCTTGACGAACTCCGAGAACCCGGCCGCGCGGCCCAGGTGCGCGATCCGGATCGCCTCCGCAGCCGTGGTGGCACCGGCGGTGTTGGGGAGCACCAGGTATCGCTCGGGATCGATCCAGTTGAGCAGGGCCTCGCTGGTCGAGCGCGTCAGGTCCACGCGCCGCACCGCCACCGTCACGATCTCCGCCCCCGACGTCTCGAGAGCGTCGCGCATGATCTCGTTCGAGGGGTACTTGCCCGAGCCGAGGATCAGCCGCGACCCGAACTCCCGGCCCCCCAGCCTCAGTGTCTCTGCCATGTGCGCCACTCCGTCGTTGCCCATCCTTGTGGCCCCTACGGGCACGCTTCCGCCCCCCTCAGCCACCACCCACGAACTGGACGATCTCCACCCTGTCGCCCTCCGCCAGCACGGCACCCTCGAACTGTGCCGGCCTGAGGATGCGGTCGTTGTGCTCGATCACCACGAGCCGCGGATCCATGTCGAAGGAGCGCAGGAGCGCCAGGAGGTCGGTTCCCTGCTCGACCTCGCGGTGGCGGCCGTTCACGAGCAATTGCATTCGACACCCTTCGCGATTTCCATCAGATACGCGGCCGCGGCACCACCGGGATCCGGTTCGTCCCAGATCCCGGACATGGCGGCCACTCCGTACGCGCCGGCATCCAGCACCTCGCGCACCCGATCGGCTCCGATGCCGCCGATCGCCACCACCGGCACGCCGGCGCTTGCGGCCCGTCGCACGAAGCTCGCCAGGCCGGCGATGCCCCGGGGTGGCACACCCGGCTTCGACCGGGTCTCGAACACGTGCCCGTAGAACACGTAGTCGAGGTCGCGCGTTCCCTCGTCGAGACCTGTTTCGGTGTGGAGCGAGCGGCCAAGCAGTGGCCCGGAACCCAGAATCGGACGGGCCTGGGCGGGAGTCAATCCCGCCTCCGGCAGGTGCACACCCGCGCCCACGATCCTGGCCACGTCCACCCGGTCGTTCACGAGCAACGAGCCCCGCGGCCGATCCGCGCGCACACCGCGCGCGAGCTCGAGAAGCAGCCTGCCGTTGTTCCCGTGCGCGCGCAGGTGAAGAGCCACCTCACCCGCGTCCAGGACCGCAAGCAGGAGGGTCCGCACCTCCTTCCGCACCAGCACTTCCCGCGAGGTGACGACGTGCAGGCGCGGAACCAACGCCCTTCCCTGCGCCGGGCTCATGCGAGGAGCGTCCCGGGCCTCACCGGCCGACCCCGCAGGAAATCAGCCGCGGCCACGCGTGGACGGCCCTCGATCTGAAGCTCGAGGACCTCGAGGATCCCGCATCCGGTTGCCACCCTCAAGCCAGGCCCCGAGAGGACCTCGCCGGCCGCGGGGGCAGGAGCAGCGTTGGCGGGCGAGGCGCTTCCGGTTGGCTGCGCGACCGCGGCGCGGAACAGCTTCACGCGGCGACCCCCCAGCTCCGTGAACGCTCCGGGCCATGGATCGAAGGCCCGGATCGCGCGCTCGATCTCCGCTGCCGGCGTGTTCCAGCGCACGCGAGCGTCATTCGAAGTGAGGCGGGGCGCATACGTCGCACGACCCTCGTCCTGCGGAACCTCCGCCAGCCTGCCCTGTGCGAGGGCATCGAGACCTTCCACGAGCACGCTGGCGGCGAGCCGTCCGAGCCGCCCGGTGAGATCCCCGGCGGAGTCGCCCGGCAGTATGGCCATCTCGCGCTGGAGCAGGATCGGACCGGTGTCGAGGCCGCGCTCCATGCGCATGAGGGTGATGCCCGTCACCTCGTCTCCGGCGAGCAGCGCCGCGGCCACGGGAGCCGCTCCGCGATGTCGCGGGAGGAGCGAGGCGTGGAGGTTCAGGGAGCCGAGCCGCGGGAGATCGAGGATGCGCTGTCCGAGCACGTGGCCGTAGGCCGCGACTACGCTGACGTCGGGCCCCAGCTGGCGCAGGCGCGTCCGAAAGGCGGAGCCGCGGGGCTTCTCGGGCTGCACCACGGGAAGCTCGAGCCCCCGCGAGACCAGGTGCGCCTTCGCGGGTGGCATCGCCGCACGACCCGAGCGGCCCCGCGGGCGATCGGGCTGCGTGACGAGGCCCACAAGCGCATGGCGGGAGAGAAGCAGGGCCTCGAGGGCAGGCACGGCGAACTCCGGGGTTCCCCAGAAGAGAACCCGCAGGGGGGGCGCCGGCGCGGCGGGGTCGCTCAGGCTCCGGCGGCGGGTGCGGCGGGCTCATCCCGCGTTCTGCGCCTGCGCCACTCCCTCAGGGCCATGCGTCGGCGCATGGGCCCCAGCCGGTCCACGAACAGAATCCCGTTGAGGTGGTCGATCTCGTGCTGGAGCACGCGCGCGAGGAGCTCGGTGGCGACGATCTCCAGCGGCTCGCCCGCTGGAGTGCTGCCGCGGACGCGCACACGGGAGCTGCGCTCGACCTCCGCGACGATCCCGGGGATGCTCAGGCACCCCTCCTCCCCCGTCACGGCGCCCTCCTGCTCGACGATCTCCGGGTTCACGAGCGCGAACGCCTCCGAGCCGTCGCGCTGCTCCCCCGTGTCAACGACGATGAGGCGGATCGGGCGTCCCACCTGGGGCGCCGCCAGGCCGATGCCGTGGTGCGCATACATCGAGGCGACCATGGACTCGGCGAGGGTGCGGAGATCGGCGTCGAACGCGTCCACCCTCGACGCCTTGGAGCGCAGGACCGGATCGCCCAGGAAGCGGAGCGGCAGGATGGCAGCGGGGCACGTCGCGTCGGACACGTCCCTCTCAGGAGCCCGCAGCCGCGCGGGCGCCGGACTTCTCTCCACCCTTCCCACCGGCCTTTCCGGCGGGCTTCTCGCCGGGCTTCTCTCCCGCCTTGTCCCCCGCAGGCAGATCGGGGCGCCCAACCACGCGCATGATCTTGGCGCGCTCGACCTCCACCCGCACCCCCTCGTCCACGCGCAGCGAGACACGCTCCTCGTTCAATGCCAGGATCTTGCCGTACAGGCCCCCGACGGTGACGACCTCGTCCCCCTTCTTGAGCGCGGCCAGCATCTCCTGATGCCGGCGAGCCTCCTTCTGCTGCGGGCGCAGCAGGAGGAAGTACATGATCGCCAGCATCGCCAGGATGGGGGCGAAGCTGACCAGGGGATTGCCGCTGCCCCCGGCCATCATCAGGGCGGCTGCGAAAGGCTGCATGCTGGCTCCGGGTCAGCGGGGAGGAGGATCAAGAGGCGGACGACTGGCGGCCGCAGATGGGAATATGCCCCGCGTCAGCCGGCTCGCGCAAAAGAGAACCGGTTCACGAGACAGCCGTGCGCTCCCGATCGAGCAGCGACGCCGCCCAGCCGCCGAACTCCCGGCGCAGGATCGCCGTGCGCGCCTCGCGCATCAGGCCCGTGAGGAACGCGAGGTTGTGGTAGGATGCCAGACGCAGCCCGAGCAGCTCGCGCGCGTGGAACAGGTGGCTGAGATAGGCGCGGGATGTGCTGGCGCACGCACGGCACGCGCAGGCCGGGTCGATCGGGCCGTGGTCGCGCCGGTGCGCCGCGCCGCGGATGTTGAGCCGTCCCTCGCTCGTGAACAGCGTCCCGTTGCGGCCGTGGCGCGTGGGCGCCACGCAGTCGAACAGGTCCATGCCCCTGGCGACCGCCTGCAGCAGGTCGCCCGGAAAGCCCACGCCCATCAGGTATCGAGGCCGATGCGCATCGAGCTCCGGCTCCACGACCTCCAGCATCTCGTACATGACCTCCCGCGGCTCGCCGACGGCGAGCCCACCGATCGCCGTGCCGGGCAGGTCGAACGCGCGGGTGGCGCGCGCGCTCTCCCGCCGGAGGTCCGGGTGCGTCCCTCCCTGGACGATGCCGAACAGCGCCTGCGAGCCGGCGACCGTCTCGGCACGGCCAGCCATGCAGCCGTCTCCGACGGGCGGCGTTCCGCGGCTCGGCGTTACCGGCATCCTCGCAAGCCTGTGCACCGAACGCTCGAGCCAGCGCAGGGTGCGATCCACCGCCGCGCGGGCGGGCTGCATCTCGGCCGGGTTGGGGAGACAGTGGTCGAGCGGCATGACGACGTCCGCACCCAGCGCGCGCTGGACCTCCATCACCGTTTCCGGCGTGAAGCGGTGGGAGGAGCCGTCCAGATGGGAGCGGAACGTGACGCCATCGTCATCGACGCGCACGAGGCCGGCGAGACTGAACACCTGGTAGCCGCCACTGTCGGTGAGGATCGGCCCGTCCCAAGCCATGAACCGGTGCAGCCCGCCGGCCTGCATGACCGTCTCCGTTCCGGGACGGAGGTACAGGTGATACGCGTTGGCCAGCAGCATCGGCACCCCGATCTCGTGCAGCTCCCCGGGGGTGACCGCCTTGACCGTCGCCTGCGTGCCCACGGGCATGAACGCGGGCGTCTCGACCGCGCCGTGAGGCGTCTCCAGGACACCCGCCCGGGCCGCCGTGCCGCTGTCCCGTGCGAGCAGTCGGAAGCCGAAATCGGAGGCGGTCACAGGATGAGCATCGCGTCGCCGTAGCTGTAGAAGCGGTAGCCGGCACGCAGCGCGTGCGCGTACGCCTCGCGCAGGAGATCGGGTCCCACGAGCGCGGCCACGAGCAGCAGCGGAGTGGAGCGAGGCACGTGGAAGTTCGTCAGCATGCAATCGGTCAGGCGGAACGCGAATGGCGGACGGATGCAGAGGTCGGTCTCGCCGGCCAACGCTCGGGGCGTCCTCCAGCGCCGAGCCGCGCTCTCGAGTGTGCGCACGCTGGTCGTCCCCACGCCGCAGATCCTGCCGCCGCTGGCGCGGGCGGCCGCGATGGCTGCCGCCGCCCGCGCGCCGATCTCGAACGGCTCCGCGTCCATGCGGTGCAGGGACGGGTCCTCGACGGTCACCGGCCGGAACGTTCCTGGCCCCACGTGCAGGCAGATGCGAGCTACGCGCACTCCCCGTTGCGCGAGCGCCTGAAAGGTGGCGGCCGTGAAGTGGAGCCCGGCAGTCGGAGCGGCTACGGCGCCGGCCTTGCGAGCGTAGAGGGTCTGATACCGCCGCCGATCCGCGGCGGATGGCGCGCGCCGGATGTAGGGCGGGAGCGGCACGCTGCCAGCGGCCGCGATGCTCCGCCCAAGGTCGCCACCGCCCACGAACGTCAGCAGACGACCTCCGTCGGGGAGCCGCTCGTCCACCTGCGCGGCGATTCGGCTCCCGAAGCGGATCTCTTCGCCCTCTCGAATCCTCCGTCCGGGACGGACCAGCGCCTCCCAGCGACCCTCGCCGCGATTGCGCGTGAGCAGCACCTCCACCCTGCCTCCGCTCGAGCGACTCCCCTCGAGGCGGGCCGGCAGCACGCGCGTCTCGTTCAGCACGATCAGGTCGCCACGATCGAAGTAGGCCGGGAAATCGCGAAACCGGCGATCCTCGATGCGCCCTTCGCGGCGATGCAGCACGAGCAGGCGCGCGGCGTCGCGCCGCGGAAGCGGCCGCTGCGCGATCCGATCCGAGGGAAGGTCGAAGTCCAGGTCGGCCACCCGCATCACGCGGGCGGCCTCAGCGGCGCAGGAAGAAGTTCAGCAGCAGCGTGAGGAGGACGCTCAGGAGGATGGAGGTCGCCAGCGGGATGAAGACGGTGCCGCCCCCGACGCGGAAGCGCAGATCCCCGGGCAGCCTTCCCAGGGGCAGCGCGGGCCAGAGCACGAGTGCGAGACCCATGAGCGCGATCGCCACGCCGAGCACGAGCAGCAGCCTGCCGATGCCGTCCATGGCCCGGTCAGCCGGGTCCGGGCCGGCGGTCGAGGACGCGCGCGAGGAGGAGGGCCTGCTCGCGCCGCTCCAGGGCCGCGCCTTCCGCGAGCTCGTTCAGCCGCTGGACGCGGTGGACGTGAACCAGGAGCACGGGGCCGCCGCCCTCCCGCGGCTCGACCCACTCGGCGAGGGACTCGAGCACCGCACGCACGAACGGGTCCACGCCGGGGTCCAGACGCGAAACGTACCGGGAACAGAGCGCTCCCAGGTCGATTCCGAGACGGCGCTCGAGCACGTGGACCATGTGGCACACGTGTTCCCTGGCGCGCTCTCCGCGGTTGCGGAAGTGACGCGCGATCGCTCCGGGTGAGTTGCCGTAAGCCTGGTGGCGCTTGACGGCATGCGCCACCTCGGCGGGTGTGAGGACGAGGATGTGCATCGTACGGTCGTCGTCGTGACTCCTGCGTGCGAGGGCGGAGGAGACCCGCGGAACCTGCGGCGCCGGCGGATCGGTCGGCGGAAACTAGTCCGCACGCAGGCACAGCCGCAACCGTGCTCGAGCCGCGGACGAGGGCAGTGTCTACAGGTAGCGCGTCCAGCCGCCGGGACGACCCGCCTTGTACGTCCTGTACAGCACACAGAGCGGATAGAGAAGCGCGACGGTGACCACGGTCGCCACATACGTGGCGGCCAGCCCCCGCGCGTGCCACAGGCCCAGCGCTCGTGCGCCGAGCTCGAGCAGCGGGATGTGCAGGACGTAGAAGAAGAGAGCGGTCTGGCCCAGGACAAGCAGAAGCTTCGAGCCTGGCCAGGAGGTGGTCCGCGCTGCGAGCCGGAAGAAGCCGGCGAGACAGATCGCCATGAGGCCGAGCTCGAGCCCCGCGAAGGAGAGGCTCGGGGGGTACTTGCTCACGTGGAGCCACTGCACGAGCGAGCCGTCGTCGCGCGGGACGAGCATGTTCCCGTACCCGTTCAGGCCGCGCGTCGCCAGGAACACGGCGAGGCCGGTCATCCCCCAGAGGACGAGGACCCGTGCGGGAGCGGCGCGTGCGGCGCCCTGGGGATGACGGGAGAGAAGGAACCTGCCGAACGACCATCCCAGCATCATCATCGCGAGCCACGGCAGGAGAGGGTAGCCCGCGATCAGTCGCCCGAAGAAGCCGCCGCTGATCAACAGGCCTCCGGCCATGCGCGGTGCGCCTGGAGGAAGGGTGAGGGCGAACCCGGCGAGCGCGTCGCCGAATACGAGCAGGCCGACCCCGATGCCCAGGAGCCATCGCTGGCCCAGTCGTCGCAGCACCGCCATGCACACCAGACCGAGCCCGATCGCATACAGGACCTGCAGGAGCACGCCGCCCGGATTCCAGATGGGGGAGATCAGGAGCGGATCCAGGGCGGCGATGAGGAGCCCGCGGCCGACGATCTGGCGGTCCACGACCCCGGCCGGGGTGCCCGCGGAGAGCCGCTTCTCGGCGCTGAGCGCCAGCGCCGCCCCCGCGAGGAAGACGAAGGTCGGTGCGCAGATGTGGGTGATCCAGCGGGTGAAGAACTGATCGGGGGGCAGCGGCGTGCCGGGCTCCCAGAACAGGGCCGAGTCCGTGAAGAGCCGGCCGGCGTTGAAGGCCCCCGAGGCATGGTCGACCGTCATCAGGATCATGGCCAGGCCGCGCATCCAGTCCAGCGCGGCGAGACGGGGGCGGTCTTCTACGGGCATCCGACGCTCATCACGCGGAGCGCGAACCTCCCAGGCGATTTGCGAGGCTCGCTCGCGCCCGGAAGCGGCGGTGACCGGGAGTGCGACGTAGCGCTCTCGAACAGTGCCGGATTGGCCTCGCAACCCCTTGTCCGACAGGCTCTTGAACAGGCGCTTTGCGCGCCTGCGCAGCGCCGCCCGCGCGTCCCTTGCGGCACGCAACCTGCTCTATGCGTAGGCGCCTGGAGATCGACAAAGGCAAACCCGCCGTGAGGCGGGGACGCAAAGCCACGGGTCTTCTCACTCGACAGTTGCAACGAGAAGATAGCCGGGTTGCCGAAGCTCAAAAGCTCCTGCGTTCGCGGCCCTACTCGCGCGCCCAGAGCCCATCGCTTCGATGGGCTTTTTTCGTTGGACGCGCACTGGCTCCGCCCCA
>JACCXV010000139.1 GCA_013696835.1 Gemmatimonadota bacterium
GTCCGCCACCCGCTCCTTGAGCGGGATGATCGCGTTGTCCGTGATGCGGATGCCCTCGGGGCACACCTCCGAGCAGCAGAAGGTGATGTTGCAGTAGCCCACGCCGTGCTCATGGCGCACCGCGTCCACGCGGTCCGCCCCGTCCATCGGGTGCATCTCGAGCCCGGCAAGTCGCACGAAGAGCCGCGGACCGGCGAAGACGTCTTTGCGGTCGTGCGTGCGGATCACGTGGCAGACGTCCTGGCACAGGAAGCATTCGATGCACTTGCGGAACTCCTGCACGCGATCGATGTCCTTCTGCTCGAAGCGCCAGCTGGCATCCTCGCGGGGCGCGAACGGCCGGATCCGGCGGTTCACCTCGTAGTTCCACGAGACGTCCGTCACGAGGTCCTTGAGGATCGGGAACGCCCGGAGGGGCTCGACGGTGATCGGCTCGCCCTCGGGCAGGCCGTCGAGCCGCGTCTTGCACGTGAGCCGCGGCTTCCCGTTCACCTCCGCGCTGCACGAGCCGCACTTGGCAGCCTTGCAATTCCAGCGTACGGCGAGATCGGGCTGGGCGTGTTCCTGAATCCAGTGGAGCGCGTCCAGGACCACCATGCCCGGCTCGACCGGCACCTCGTAGTCCTGCAGACGGCCGGCCTCCGCGGTGCCGCGGAAGACTCGCAGCACAATCCGGCGTGCCCCGGCATGCGAGGCCGACGCCGCTTCCATCACCTCGGTCGTCATGCTCCCCCTCGGTCATCCGATTTCCCTACGAACTCCAGCCGCAGCTGCCATGCGGGGGCACCCTGCACCACCAGCGTCTTCCCGGACGGCAGGTCCAGGGCAATGTGCGGTATCGCCTTCTCGGCGAAGAACTGCTCGGTCTCCGCCAGGTCGTACACCTCGATCCCCACGGACAGGATGCTGCCCTCGAAGTAACGGGTGCCGACCGGGGCCGCACGCGCGCGGCGCTCCTCGAGGAAATCGTCGATCCCGCCGCTGCTCGTGGGGCGGGTGAGATAGACCGCACCCTGCCCGAGCGCGATCTTCACCGTGTGGCCACCGCGCGGATCCTCCACCTCGGGGCCGGCCACCAGTCCCCAGGAAGCGAGGATCTTGAGCGTCTGCTCGGTGTTGCGCTCGGCGACGGTGACGTAGGCGAGCCGGCGCGCTCCGTTGAGGTGCAGCCCGGGTGCCTCCGCTTTCGCGGAGCGCGCGAGATCCTCGACCCACTCCCCGAACCCGCTCTCGTAGTCCACCAGGTAGACCGCCGTCCCCGACACCGGCTGGTCCGATGGGAAGGAGCGTCGCAGGAGAGCCTCGCCGCCTGTCGCGCCCTCCTGACGCTCGTCGGCTCCGAGCGTTCCCTGCGCGGGAGCGGTGAAGCGAATGCCCTTGCGCTCCAGGTCGGTCAGCATCGCGTCCAGATCCTCCACTTCCCACCCCTGGGCGAGCGCGCCCTCGAACGGGAATGGCGAGGGCTTGCCCGTGGAGTCCGCTCCCGGGGCTATCAGCTGCACATAGCCGCTGCCGAGCTGCAGGAGGGCGATCTCCCGCTCGCCAGCCTCGGCGTTCGCCTTCAGCACGCTGAACCCGAGGCGCTCGTAGGCGCCGATCGCAGCCGGCAGATCGTTGGTGCCGATCACGACGTGATCCAGTTCCGGCGAGCGCGCTGCGTCCCGCGACCGCGACTCCGCCGGGGGAGGTCCCCCCTCCTGCGCCTGCACGCATGCGAGCCCCCCGCCGCACGCGAGCGCGAGCAGCAGCAGCCCTCCGGGCAGCCTGCACTTTCGAGCGGGTGTCGTCAGGATCGCCTTCTCCTCTCGTTTTCGGCCGTCCGCCGCGCGCCCCCTCACGGCCGGCTGTCGGTGCTGCCGCCCTTCGCCTCGGCGATCTTGCGCGGCTTCTCGTCACTCGGCGCGTTCACGGCGGGCTTCGCGGCTGCGGGCTTCTCGAGCAGGGCCCGCAGCTCCGCGGGGATCTCCGCCTTCGGCTTCTGCGTCACGCGCACCGCGCCGCCCTCGTTCGTCACGACGCTGTTCACGGTGCCGAGGCGCTCGTCGAGCGCCGGGAAGTCGAGCCGCGAGTGGGCGCCCCTGCTCTCCTCGCGCAGGATCGCGCTGCTCGCCACCGCCTCGGAGATCACCAGCATCGAGCGCAGGTCGCGCGCCAGGTGCCAGCCGGGATTGAAGTGGCGCGAGCCCTCCACGCGCACGTTGCGGGCGCGCGCGCCGAGGGCCCGGACCTCCTCGAGACCGCGCTCGAGGTCCTCGCGCGTGCGGAAGATGCCCACGTTCTTCTGCATGACGGACTGCAGCTCCCGGTGCAGCGCGTAGGGGTTCTCCCCGTCCTGCTCGAAGGGCGCCAGCAGCTCGGCGGAGGCCTGGCGGATCGTGTCCGGATCGGGATCGGTCGACGTGGTCGCGGAGCCGCGCGCGAACTCGGCCGCGCCCAGCCCGGCGCGGCGGCCGAACACGAGCAGGTCGGACAGCGAGTTCCCGCCCAGCCGGTTGGCCCCGTGCATGCCGCCGGCCACCTCTCCCGCCGCGAAGAGCCCGGGCACCGTGCTGGCTCCCGTGTCAGCCTCCACCCGCACCCCACCCATCACGTAGTGCGTTGTGGGCCCGACCTCCATCGGAGCCCTGGTGATGTCCACGTCCGCCAGCTCCAGGAACTGGTGGTACATGCTGGGCAGCTTCGTCTTCACGTAGTCGGCGGGCTTGTGCGAGATGTCGAGGAAGACGCCGCCGTGGGGGCTGCCGCGGCCCTCCTTGACCTCCGTGTAGATCGCCCGCGCCACCTGGTCGCGCGTCGAGAGTTCCATGCGCTCCGGGTCGTACCTCTCCATGAAGCGGAAGCCCTCGGCGTTGCGCAGCATTCCCCCCTCGCCGCGCACAGCCTCCGTCACGAGGATGCCCATCACCCCCGGCGGCCAGACCATCCCCGTGGGATGGAACTGGACGAACTCCATGTCGATCAGCTCGGCACCCGCCTCCCAGGCGAGCACGTGTCCGTCGGCCGTGTACTCCCAGGAGTTCGACGTGATGCGGTACGCCTTGCCGATCCCCCCGGTGGCGAGCACGACGGCCCTGGCGCGAAACACCGCGAAGCGCCCGCTCTCGCGCCAGTAGGCGAAGGCGCCTGCCACGCGATCCCCGTCCTTCAGCAGGCGCGTGACCGTGCACTCCATGAAGACGTCCACGCCGACCGCGACCGCCCGGTCCTGCAGCGTGCGGATCATCTCCAGGCCGGTGCGGTCGCCCACGTGGGCCAGGCGTTTGTGCGTGTGCCCGCCGAACGCGCGCTGCAGGATGCGCCCGTCGGGCGTGCGGTCGAACACCGCGCCCCAGCGCTCGAGCTCGCGCACCCGCTCGGGCGCCTCGCGTGCGTGCAGCTCGGCCATGCGCCAGTTGTTGAGCAGCTTCCCGCCCTGCATGGTGTCGCGGAAGTGCGTCTTCCAGTCGTCCGCCTCGTCCACGTTCGCGAGCGCGGCGGCGACGCCGCCCTCGGCCATCACGGTGTGCGCCTTGCCGAGCAGCGACTTGCACACGACGCCAACGGACAGTCCCTGGTCGCGCGCCTCGATCGCGGCACGCAGTCCCGCGCCCCCCGCGCCGATCACGAGCACGTCGCGGGTGTGGGTCTCGAAGTTGTCGATCACGCGGGACGGACGATCACAGGAGCCGGGGATCGACCCAGACCCCCGAGGCCACGAGGCGGATGTAGAGATCGGTGAGCCCGACGGACGTGAGGCTCATCCAGGCCCACAGCATGTGACGCTGGTTGAGGACGTTGAGGCCGCGCCAGAGGTCGTAGCGCGCCCCGCCCAACGCCCCGCAGGAGAAGCAGTCGAGCTTCCCCGCTACGACGTGGCGCAGCGAATGGCAACCCAGCGTGTACCCGGTGAGCAGGACGACGTTTGCAAGCATGATCAGCGAGCCCAGACCCACGCCGAAGCCGGTGCCGCCCTCGGTCGGCCAGCGCGTGAACGCCAGGACGACGTCGTAGCCCAGGATGCCGATGAAGACGAGCGCCACGTACAGGAAGTAGCGATGGACGTTCTGCAGGATGAAGGGAAAGGCAGTCTCTCCCTTGTAGCGGTGGCCGCGCGCTTCCCCGACCGAGCACGCCGGCGGATCGAGGAAGAAGGCGCGGTAGTAGGCCTTGCGGTAGTAGTAGCAGGTGGCGCGGAACCCGAGCGGCGCCCACAGGATCAGGAGCGCCGGCGAGAGTGGCCACCAGTCGGGGGTGAGGAGAGGTGAGTAGAACGGGGAAAGGTAGACCGGCAGGCCTTTCACCGCTGCCCATTCGTAGTTGGCTCCCTGAAAAGCCGCCCACGTGGAGTAGGCGCCAAAGGCTCCCAGGCCCAGTGCCACGAGGAGCGGCTGCAGCCACCACGCATCCAGACGCGAGGTGGCGCCGAGACGCGGACGGACGGCGGACGGCGTACGCACGGTGGCGGGGAGCGGCCCGGCGGTCTGAACGGAATCGCTCATGCTCGGAGGCTCAGGGGCGCAAAAACATCGGAATCGCGCGGGGCTGGAAACGGAATCGGGACAATCTAGCCCCGCCCCGGGGCCGCGAAAGGGCGCTGTCCGCCGTCCTTGCCGCAGCACTCGGAGAGAGCGCCGCGCTCGCTAGCCCCCGTCCCTCGATGTGGGTGCCGCGCCCCGCACCAGGAAGTGCCGCGTCGCGAGCAGGTCGAGGCTGCCCTTCTCGTAGAGCGAGGCGTCCACGCACAGCGGGAGCGCGGGGTCCAGCGGCCGGGCTCCTGTGCGCTGGAAGCTCGCCAGCTGGCTACGATTCGGCTCGAAGGTCACGGACGTGGCGTCCACCTCGTCGGATTCGAGCGTGAGCACGCTCAGCACCTCGCTGCGAAAGATCTCGTCATAGACGAACGACTGGTTCTGCGAGAGGGCGAGGCTGAGCGCCTGCCCGGCACCGTCGCGGACCGTGCCCAGGATGCGCACGTGGCCGCCGTGCCACTCTGCCGAGAGGGCCATCCGGTCGGGGTTCAGCACCTCGAGCGCGCAGGGCTCGACCCCTGCCGGGGTGGCCGCGTCCCCCCTTCCACCCGGCACGGCGGATCGCTGCTGGTCGGCAGCGGGATCACCGTCGCCGTCATCCCTCCCGCCCCCTCCGCCACCACCGCCCCCGTCGGCCCCACCTCCGCCACATGCCGCGAGCAGGAAGGCGAGCGCAACCGTCAGCGAAAGCGCGAGCAGCACCCCGACAGGTGCCCCGAACAGCGCCCCTTCCTTCTCCTTCATCCAACCTCCTGCGCTCGACGGTCGGCTCGGTGGAATCCGGTGAAGCGCGAGGCGACCAGACACGGGAATTGCAAGTTGCCGTCGAACGGAGCCGGCGTACAGTTCAGAATCCTCGACCTCTGGAGGACCAATGCAGGCAGGCCAGATCAGAATCGACGCCTCCGCGATCCGGCTCGGCCGCACGGACCGGCGAATCAGCAGGATCGGGCTGGGCGCCATGCCGCTGTCGATCCGGGGCAGACCCGACGACCGTGAGCACGCGAAGCGGGTGGTGCGGCGCGCGGTGGAGCTCGGGGTCACGCTGATCGACACCGCCGACGTCTACTGCCTGGACGATTCCGACATCGGGCACAACGAGCGGCTGATCCGCGAGGCCCTGAACGAGGTGGATGGGGGGGACGCCGTGCTGGTCGCGACCAAGGGAGGGCTCACGCGGCCCGGCGGCCGCTGGGAGAGCGACGCCAGGCCGGAGCACCTGCGCCGCGCGTGCGAGCGCAGCCTGGCTGCGCTCGGCGTGGACGCCATCGACCTCTACCAGCTGCACGCTCCGGACCCAGAGGTGCCGTTCGAGGACAGCGTCGGCGAGATCGCCCGCCTGCGCGACGACGGGAAGGTGCTGGCGGTCGGTCTCTCCAACGTGGATGCCGGCGAGCTGCAGGTCGCGCGGGAGATCGTCGAGATCGCCTCGGTTCAGAACCGCTACAGTCCTTTCGACCGCTCGTCCGAGACGGAGGGAATCGTCGAGACCTGCGACCGCGAACGCATCACATTCCTGCCGTACAGCCCCGTGGGTGGGGGGCAGGGGGTGCAACGTCTGCGGCGGAACGCGGCGCTCCGCCGGATCGCGCGGCGCCACGATGCCACGCCCGAGGAAGTCGTGCTCGCGTGGATGCTCTCGAAGTCGCCGAGCCTCTGCCCGATCCCGGGCGCCAGCCGGATCGAGAGCATCGAGAGCAGCACGCGGGCTCTGGCGCTGCATCTTCCCCCCGAGGCGATCCCCGAGCTGGAGCGGGCGTTCGAGACTCTCGAGAGCTGACGCGGGACGGCGATTACCGCAGTCCGCGCGGGGTCGCGACGCGCTGGAGCAGGCCCAGGCCCAGGTCCACCGCCAGCGCGAGCGCGGCGGCGGGGAGGGCGCCGGAGAGGATCATGCGCGTGTCGGCGAGCGCAAGGCCGGCCACGATCGGATCTCCGAGTCCGCCGGCCCCGATGAAGGCGGCGAGCGTGGCGGTGCCGACTCCGATCACCGCGGCCGTGCGGATCCCGGCGAGGATCAGGGGGGCCGCGAGCGGCAGCCGCACGTCGCGCAGCAGCTGGAAGGGCGTCATCCCCAGGGCGCGGCCCGCGCTCACGAGGTCGGGGCTGACCTCGCGCACGGCCGTGTAGGTGTTCCGCAGGATGGGATAGAGCGAGTACAGGAAGAGGGCGACCAGCGCCGGCACCAGCCCGATGCCGAGGAGCGGGATCGTGAAGGCCAGCAGTGCGATCCCGGGGATCGTCTGGATCAGCCCCACGGCACGGATCACGGTCTCCGCCGAGCGGCCGGCCCGCTCCAGCGCGAGCCCGAGTGGAACGGCAACCAGTATCGCCGCCGCCAGGGACACGCCCACGAGCAGCAGATGGCGCAGCGCGAGCGCGGCGAGCATCGCGCGCCGCGTCACTAGATAGTCGACGAAGCCCCCCTGCCCCGCCGGCGCGCCGGGACGTCCGAGAGCCTCGCGGCCGGCGGAGGCGGCACCTCCCTCCGCCCCCGCCACATCCAGCTCTCGCAGCGCGTCGGCCGCCACCTGCGCCACCGGCTCGCCGCCCACCTCCAGCCTCTCGTTGAGCCGGCGCATGCGCGCTTCGTCCATGCGCCCGGAGAGCCTCGCCAGTGCGCGGACGGCCCCCGGGACCTCGCGTGCGAGCCGCGGCCCGACGAGCGCCGCCGCCTCGTAGGGCGGAAAGAACCGCCGATCGTCGCGCAGCACGGCCAGGTCGTAGCGCGCCAGCAGCCCGTCGGTCGAATAGCCGTCGATCACGTCCACCTCGCCCTCGGCCAGCGCGCGGTACTTGATGGCCTGCAGCAGCGATCGCACGCCCCGAAAGCGCAGGCCATAGGCACGCGTGAGGCCGGGCAGCCCGTCCTCGCGTCCGAGGAAGTCCGGCGTGAACCCGGCCCGCAGCCGCGGTGCCGCACGCGAGAGGTCGCTCAGGGTGCGGAGCCCCAGATCGCGCGCGGTCTCGCGTCGGACCGCGATGGCG
>JACCXV010000146.1 GCA_013696835.1 Gemmatimonadota bacterium
GGGAGCCGCAGCAGGAGGCGGTGATGGCGCCGGCTTCGCTCCTACCCCCTGGGCCGCGAGGGGCTGGGTGGACGCGGCGATCACGCACGCGCAGAGTCCCATCCACGGCGACAGGCACCGGAAAGCCGGCTTCTCGCCCGGAATTCTCCGGCGGACGGTGCTCCCGCCTTCACGACCAGCACCACCACCACCACCAGTACCACCACCACGAGCACTGCCACCACCAACACCACCACCGCCGGCACCGCGCTCACAAACCCACGAGGAGGTCGTCATGTCACCCGCATACCTCTGGCTGAAGGTGGCCCACCTGATCGCTGTCGTGCTCTTCCTCGGGAACATCACCACCGGTCTCTTCTGGAAGGCCCACGCGGATCGCTCGGGGGATCCACGCATCATCGCCCACACGCTGGAGGGGATCATCCGCAGCGACCGGTGGTTCACCGTCCCCGGCGTGCTCGCGATCCTGGCGGGCGGGTTCGGGGCTGCCGCAACGGGCGGATTCCCGATCCTCGGGACTGGCTGGATCCTGTGGTCGATCGTCCTGTTCAGCATCTCGGGCCTGGCCTTCGGGTTCCGGGTTGTCCCGCTTCAGAACCGCATGGCGGCGCTGGCACGAGCCGGCAGCGATCCTGGCGGGTTCGATCACCCCACCTACCAGGCGTGGTCCAGGAGCTGGGAGATCTGGGGCGGCATCGCGCTGCTCGCCCCGTTCGCCGCGCTCGGGCTGATGGTGCTCAAACCCGACCTGCCCGCGCTGTGACGTGGCCGCGAAGCTCGGGCGGGAGACAAGATGCAAAGCCGGAAAAGCGCTCCCACCCGCTGCCCCGCGAGGCGCGCTCAAAACACGATAAGCTCCAGGTCGTTCATGAGGTGCCCGAGCTCGACGGCCTCCTGCGTCTCGAAACGGAAGGAGATCGCCCCGGTGCGCTCGAGGCGATAGCGCGAGAGGGCGGCCACCTCCTCGGCCTTGTCGGCGAAGCTCTTCCGCAGCGTGAACGCGACGCGATACGGCTTCTCGAGGGTGAAGGGCCGATAGGCTCCCTTCCGCTCGCCCTCGACCGCCCGCCGCGCCGCGGAGCGCAGCCATTCGCGCACCCGCGCTGGCGTGTAGGTGGCGGCGGCGTTGCGCCCATAGGCGATCTTCGTCACCACCTCCTCGAACTGCCCGATCATCTCGTGCGTCTCCTCCACCAGAACGTCATCTCCGCTCACCAGCGAGACGGACACTCCCATCTCCCCGGCCACCAGAGCGTTCAGGCCAACCTCGTTCAGAGCGACGCCGTTCACCGTGAGGGAGTCCACCGCGAAGTTGTGCGCCATCACGCCCGGGCTGCCGGCGTTCGCGTGCGCCCCGATGAAGATCACGGTGTCGTACGTTGCGTCGAGACCGGTGATCATCACCAGCGGCTTGGGCCACCCGCGGACGAGCGTCGCCCTGGGATCGAGCGCGAACGGCTGGATGTTCGCGAAGTCGTTCCCGCCGTGCCCCTCGTTCACGGTGAAGGCCGTAGCGCCGGCGGCGCTGGCGCCCTCGATCACCGCGTTCACGTCCTCCGCCATGAGACGCCGATAGTGCTCGTAGTCCGGGCTCGTGAAGCAGGTCTCACAGTCGGCCTCGGCGCCGGACAGCACCTCTCGGCTGAACACGGTGCCGGGAGCGCCCTCCATGTCCGGCACGATGAAGACACGGAATCCCTTGCCGGCGCGACCGGTGCCGGCGTCTGATTGCAGCTCCGCGAGCGCGGCGCGCCCGGGATCGGCATCACGTCCCGCCGAATCGCCCTGGGCGGCTGACGAAGACGGCAGCAAAAGCGCCAGAGCGGCGAGGGCGGCGACCATGCCCGGCGAAGGACCCGACGTCATGGACGTCACTTCAGCACGACCTCCTCCACGGCGTCCAGCAGATGCCCGATGAGCTTCGCGTCAGTCGTCGTGAGCACGAACGAGCGGTCGCTCTTCCGCTCGAGGCCGAAGCCCTCGAGGCCGGCAACGCCCTCGGCATACTCGGGTGGGTAGGTCGCTCGCAGGGTGAAGGCGACCTGGTAGGGCTTCTCCATGAGGAAGGGCGCGAACTCGCCCTTCCGCTCCCGACGGACGGCGTCCTTCGCGGCCTCTTCGATCAGGCTCCGCACGCGCGCGGGGCTCCACGTGATCGCGGCGTTGCGGCCGATCGCCTTCTTGACGACCACGCCGATGAACCCGCTGCCCAGCATCTCCCTTGTCTCCGCCACCAGCACGTCGTCGCCGCTCACGAGCGACACGGAGACGCCCATCTCGCCCGCGATCAGCGCGTTGATGCCGACCTCGTTGAGCTTTTTCCCGTTCACGGTGAAGTCGTCGAACGCGAAGTTGTGCGCCATGACGCCGGGGCTCCCGGCGTTGGCGTGAGCTCCCGTGAACATCAGCGTGCCGAAGCTCTCGTCGAGACCGGTGATCATCACGATCGGCTTCGGCCAGCCGCGGACCAGGATCGCGTCGGGATCGAGCTCCCACGGAAGCACGTTCGCGAACAGGTTGCCCCCGTGCCCCTCGTTCACGACGAACGAGCCCGCGCCGCCCTCGCGCGCGCCCGCGATCGCGGCGTTCACCTCTTTGGTGAGCAGGGAACGGAAGCGGTCCCAGTAGTCTGAGCTGGTGAGGCTGCGGTACCGCTCGCCCTCCACACCCGCTATCACCTCGTGGGTGTCCACGGCACTCGCCATGCCCTCCATGTCGGCCACGAGGAAGACGCGGAAGCCCTTGCCCGGCGGGAGCTTCTTGGAGGCGAAGTCGCCCGCATCCCGGGAGGCGGGCCGGGCTTCCTGCCCTTTGAGCCCTGCCGGCAGCAGGGCGGCGAGGGCGAGCGCCAGGGCAAGCTGCCGGCGAGGACCCATCAGCAACCAGCGGGCTGCAGGGGGGATGAAGCGCATCGTTCCTGCCTCCCTGAATGTGGGGGGGTCGTCGAGCGAACAGGCTCAGGGTGCGAGCGTCAGCAGCCTGATCTCCGTCATCTCCTCCATCGCGTAGCGCACGCCCTCGCGGCCCTGGCCCGAGTCCTTCACGCCGCCGTAGGGCATGTGGTCAACGCGGAAGCCGGGAATGTCGTTGATCACGATCCCGCCGACCTCCAGCATCTCGAAGGCACGCCAGATGCGCCCGATGTCGCGCGTGAACAGGCCCGCCTGCAGCCCGTAGGGCGAGTCGTTCACCGCCTCGAGCGCGGCGTCGAAGCGGGCGTACGGCCGGACCGTTGTCACCGGCGCGAACACCTCCTCGCAGTTCACCTTCATGTCGGGGCGAGTGTCCAGCAGGACCGTGGGCTGGAGCATCGTTCCGGTGCGCTGCCCGCCCGTCGCCAGCCGCGCGCCGTCCCGCACGGCCTCCTCGATCCACGTTTGGGCGCGCTGCGCGCTCCCCTCGTCGATCAGCGGGCCCACGTCCGTCGACTCCTCCAGCGGATCACCCGCGGTCAGCGCCTCGACTCGTTCCGTGAATCTCTCGACGAACTCGTCGTGCACGTCCTCGTGCACGAGGATGCGCTGCACCGAGATGCACGACTGGCCGGCGTACGCATATCCGCCGAGGGCACAACGCGTCGCCACGTGCTCGAGATCGGCATCCGGCTCGACGACGACGGCGGCGTTTCCCCCCAGCTCGAGCACCACTTTCATGCGCGAAGCCTGCCGGCGGATGGCCCAGCCCGCGCGGGCCGAGCCCGTGAAGCTCACCATGCGGACCCGCGGGTCGTCCAGGAGCGGCGCCGCGTCGGCCACCGAGCAGGGGACGACGCTGAGGCCTCCAGCGGGATAGCCGCTCTCGGCGAGGACCTCCGCCAGGAGCAGCGATGTCAACGGGTCCTGGGGGGGCGGCTTCATCACGATCGTGGCCCCGCAGGCGATGGCGGGCGCGAGCTTGTGGGCCGTGAGGAGCAGCGGGAAGTTGAACGGCACGATTCCGGCAATCGGCGCGATCGGAAACCGGCGTGTCAGCCCCCACCTCCGCTCGCCTGCCGCGACGAGGTCGAGCGGCAGGAGCTCGCCGCCCATGCGCTTCGATTCCTCGGCTGCAACGTCGAAGACGAACAGCATGCGATCCACCTCGAGCCGTCCCGCCGAGACTGGCTTGCCAGCCTCCAGCGCCAGCAGCTCGACCAGCCGGTCGCGTCTCGAGAGGAGGCCGGCGCGAATCCTCTCGAGCACCGCGGCGCGGGCGTGCGACGGCATCTCCCGCGCCGCCCTGGCGGCGCCGGCGGCCGCATGGATGGCGCGGCGCACGTCCTCCGCGGAGCCGATGCAGGCGCGCCCGACGATCTCCCCCGTATACGGGCTGCGCACGTCCTCCACCGAGCTCCCGGACTCGAGCTCGCCCCCGATCAGAAGCGGAAGCGGCTTCAGCTCCGCAGACGCACCCTGCGGAGGCTCGACTCGGCGCGCGACCTTCTGCATGGGTCTCGTCCTCCTGCACTGAAGCTCTCGAAGGCGGGGCGCCACCACGCGTCCCTTTCCCCCCGCGGGCTGCATCGCCCCCGCGCGGGTCGCCCCGCATCTTCGCCCCTCCTGGGCGCATGCATTATATAAGGAGCGCACGGCCAGCGAATCCCGGCATTTTTCAGTTCACAACTTGCTTTGCAGTAACGACTTGCTGTCAACATCGACGCTCAGGAGTCCCCGATGCTCGCGCCGGTAGCCGCCCGATCAGCTCTTCCCCTGCTCCTCGCCTCGGCCCTGCTCGGGTCGGTTGCCGCGCGGGGAGACGCCCAGGCTTCGCGCGAATCCGCTCGGCCCGCCGAGTCGATCGTCGTGCCCCGTGACGGCTTTGAACATCCCGAGATGTTCGCGTCCCGCCGCGCCGAATTCCTGCGCCGACTGGGAGAGGGGGTGGCGGTCTTCCACGCCAAGCCCGAGTACGAGCGCAACAACGACGTGGAGTTCCTCTATCGCCAGGACAGCGACTTCTACTACCTGACCGGCTTCGAGGAGCCCGAGGCGGTGGCGGTGCTCTCGTCCACGGGCCACGGCCCGGCGTACACGCTGTTCGTGAGGCCGCGGGACCCCACCCAAGAGATCTGGAACGGGTTCCGCTGGGGTGCCGAAGGAGCGAAAAAGACCTTTCGGGTAGATGCCGCCTACGTTCTCGACAGCCTTCCGTCCGTCATGCCCCGCCTCCTGAAGGACGCTCCGAAGCTGCTCTACAGCTCGGCCGGGGAGCCGGAGTTCGGTGGCCGGCTGCGGGACTGGGCGCGTGCGGCCGGCGTGCTCGGCGGCAGTGGCGAGGTCGGGCCTTCACCCGCCGCGCCGCAGGCAGATGAGGGTCCGACGGGGAGCTTCGGCTTCGAGAGCCCCGTCGCGATCACCCACGAGATGCGGCTCATCCTCTCCGCGGAGGAGATCGCGCGCGTCCAGCGGGCGATCGACATCACGGAGCTGGCGCACCGTGCGACGATGCGCGCGGCGGCGCCGGGGCTTCACGAGTACGACCTCGAGGCCCTGCAGTACTACGTGTACCGGGTGAGCGGCGCCGAGCGCTTCGGCTTCCCCTCGATCGTGGGCTCGGGTCCGAACTCAGTCACGCTCCACTACCGGGACAACAACCGCCGCCTCGGGGACGGGGAGACGATGGTGGTCGACATCGGCGCCGAGTACGCGATGTACACCGCCGACGTCACGCGCACGATCCCGGTGAGTGGCACGTTCTCTCCCGAGCAGCGCGAGGTCTACCAGATCATCGCCGACGCTCAGGACGAGGCCATGAAGCTGATGCGTCCGGGGCACACGATCGCGGAGTCCAGCAAGCGCGCTGCCGAGGTCGTGACAGCCGGTCTCGTCCGCCTGGGGCTGCTGAAGGGAAGCGTCGAGGAGAACCTCGCGTCCGGCGCCTACCGGCAGTTCTACATGCACGGGCTCAGCCACTGGATCGGCCTCGACGTTCACGACCCCGCGCCGTACACCGAGGCCGACGGCTCACCGCGCAAGTTCCAACCGGGGATGGTCCTCTCGAACGAGCCCGGCATCTACATCCGTTCGGACATCCCGGGCGTGGATTCCAAATGGCACAACATCGGCGTGCGCCTCGAGAACGACGTGCTGATCACACGGGGTGACGCCGTGGACATGACCGCCCGCATCCCGCGCTCGATCGCCGATGTCGAGGCCGAGATGAGGAAGCCGCCGATCACGATCGGGACCGGCGAGTCCGGCGCCTCGATTGCCGAAGACCTCACGCCCGGCGCGGCGGTGTCGGTGGGACGGGTGCCGTCTCCGCGCAGCGGCAAGTCCAAGGTGGCGGTGGGGCGGGTGGCGGCGCCGGACGAGGGAAAGGCAAAGGTGAAGGCTAGCCGCTGACACACCCGCCCGAGGTCCTCGCTCGCCAGCAGCAAAAAGCGGAAACGATCGGAGTCCCGCGGGCCCGGCGGCACGTCTTCCTCTGCTGCGACCAGACCACCCCGAACTGCGCGGACCGCGAGCGGACCCTCGCGGCGTGGAGCTATTTGAAGCGGCGGCTCAAGGAGCTCGGCCTCTCCGAGCGGGGAGGCATCGCGCGCTCCAAGGTCGACTGCCTGCGCATCTGCGAAGGCGGTCCCGTGGCGGTGGTCTATCCCGAGGGTGCGTGGTACGGCGGCTGTGACGCGGAGGTCCTGGAGCGCATCATCCAGGAGCATCTCGTGGGCGGCCTGCTCGTCGAGGATTACTTGATCGTGGCCCGCCCACTGGGGGAAGGGAGCGCCCCGGACAGCCCCTGAGCTACCGCAAAGAAGTCGGCGGGCGCAGCCCCAGCCTCGGGTACGGCGCCCGCCGCTCCACTACGTCGATTCGGGCTCAGGTTGCGGTGGTCGACGTCCTCTCCGCCGCGCCCCTTCCCTTCTTGCCTTCGCAACCGGCCTTGCCGTGGCCGTGCTTCGCGGTCCTGCCGTCCTGCTTCAGTGTGTCGGACTGCGTGACCGCGTCCGCATCGGGCGTCGCCGGCTCCTGCGCCGCCTGGCTCGACGAGAACGCCAGGGCCACGGCGATGAGAACCGGTGAGAGCGCGAGGAGCATCCGCTTGCTCATGCTGACCTCCGGAGAATGAGTGATCTCCGCCCCTTCCGTGGGCGGTTTCGAAACGTACCCCGCACCCGGCCCGATGGTGTGACTGGCCGGTCAGGGTTCGGTCGGTGCAACGTCAGGCTTTCGTGAAGCTCGCGGACGTGGACCCGAGAGCCGCTATGAGCCGACCGGAAGCCAGTACGTGATCTTCAGCGCGAGCACGTCCTCTCCTTCCGCGTCGAAGGCCTCCAGCAGGGCGCCCGGGCCGACCAGGCTCCCGTCGCGCGAGTCCGCCGACCGGTTCCCCTGCCACACCAGGAAGAGCGTGCTGCCC
>JACCXV010000152.1 GCA_013696835.1 Gemmatimonadota bacterium
GGAGAGGAGGAGCGCGGCGAGGCCGATCAGCGGCAGCGCGACGAGCCCCCAGAAGAGGGGCGTGCGCCAGGGGGCCGGCGGCACGGCCTCCAGCCCTTTCGTGCGGATCCCCGCGAGCGTCCAGCCATCCCCATCCCGCGCCGCCAGCGCGCCGCTCGTCGCGCGCACAGCCAGCCGCCCGAGCGCGGCGTCGGCGCTGGCGTACGCCCCCGTCGAGGGGTCGAAGTAATCCAGCGCTGCCCGTCCGAGCTCCAGCGTGCCGCCCCGCTGCGGGATCACCAGATACGTGAAGGTCTTCTCGCCCCGGACCGTGAGCCCACGCGGCGTGACGTGCGTCTCGACCTCGGGATCGAAGATCCGTACTCCTGGGCCCAGGGAGAGGCGCGGACGCGGCAGCGTCGCCAGGTTGCCCTCCCCCGTGACGGTCAGCACGAGTGTCGCCGGAGCGTTCTGCTCGACCTCCCGCGGCTCCAGCGCGGCCTGCAGGCGATAGCGCCCCACGGCGCCGGCGAAGGCTGCCGGGCGGCCTTCCACGGGCAGTGGCCTCACGTTCAGGCGCAGCGTGTCCCCGGACAGTGTCCGGGTGCGTCCGCGGTCGAAGATCGACCCCGGCCGGCGCAGCGTCAGGGTGAGCGAGGCCGGGGAGATGTCCTTGGTCCCGGCAGTGAGCGGGAAGAGCGCATAGTGGAAGCGCTGGATCGTGTACGGCTCTCCGCCGAAGAGCTCCCGCGAGATCTCCGGCTCGCGGTTGAAGTCCTGCGTCCAGAACCCCGGCGTCTTCGCCGACGAGTAGTTGGGCTGATCCAGCACCACCGCGCGGGGGCTCTGGTAGAACGCGAACGAGAGCACCACCTGCTCCCCCACCCAGGCCTCGTCGCGGTCGAGGCGGTTGGTCACGAAGACGGGCGGTAGGTCCGCCACGTCGTCGAGCCCCGACAGCCGGGAGTCCGCGCCATCGGCGTCGGGGATCGCGGGGACGGTGACGGCACTCGGGGCTCGCGCGGTCACGACGGTCACCTCGACCGACGCCGCCGAATGGCGCGCGCTTCCCACCTGCACGCGCGCGGGTCCGATCGTGACGAGCCCCGTCCGGAAGGGGCGGTACACGAACGAGAAGCGGGTCGTGCGCTCGACGGCACCGTTCACCACCGAGACCTCGGAGGTCTTGCTGCGGCCGAACAGCGTGAGGCCGCCGGGAAGCTCTAGCTGGGGGTCTTCGACGTCGCGCACGCCGGTGCCACGGACGGTGATGCGGTACTCGATGGATTCGTTGAGCGCCACCGTGTCCCTGGCAACCTCGCCCCGGACTTCGACCTGTGCCGCCGCGGGGAGCGGCCACGCCCAGAGCAGCGCGCCGGCGAGTGCGGCCCCGCGGCTCCTCCACGTGAAGCGCCTCACCAGTCCCTGCCCGCGACGCCGCCACCCGCCCCGGGCTCGTCCCTCTCGCGGAGAGTTTCGGCTTCCTCCCCTTCGATGGCTTCCAGCAGCTGGCGCGCCTGCTCCGGTGTGAGGGCGCCTTCCGCCGGCGGAGCATCCGAGGGAGGTGCCGGCCGCGGCCCGCGGGGACCGCTCGCTCCCGGTCCTTGCGGCGGCGATGGCGGCGGCGAATCCGCGGGACGCGAGTCGCTTCCTCCGCCTCCGCCTCCGCCGCCACCCGACTGCTGCTGCTCCTGCTCCTCGAGGCGACGCAGCGCGAGCTCCAGGTTCCACTTCGCGTCCGCATCCCGCGGATCCAGCACGAGCGCCTGCTCGTACGCCGAGACGGCGCCGCGTAACGCCTCGCGCGCGTCGGCGCCGTTCTCGGCATCCTTGAACCGCGCGTTTCCCAGGTTGTAGAGCGCGCGAGCGCGCAGCTGGAGCGGCCCCGTCCCCGCGGCGCCGCCATAGCTTCGTCCTGCCTCGCCATAGCGCTCCAGCCGGTAGAGTGCGTTGCCGGCGTCGTACGCGAGCGCGGGGCTCTCGCCGCCCTCCTCCGCCAGGCTGCGATAGGCGGCGTAGGCCTCCTCGAACCTGCCGCTGCGGTAGAGCCGCTCCGCCTCGGCGCCGTCCTGCGCCCACACCGCAGTGGGGATCGCCGCCGGAACGAAACAGGCGAGCAACGCCGCGCAGCCGACCTTCACGGCGCGCTGCCTCGGCGGCCGCCGCCGCCACCGCGCACCGCAGGGGCGCCCCCGCCGCGCGACCGGCGGGTGCCCGAGCGGGATGTCAGCAGCCACTCCGCGAGCAGCGCCACCAGCGCGGCAGCGAGGGGCCACTGGTAACGATCCGCCAGCCGCGCGAACGTGCGCGATGAGATCTCGCGCTGATCGAGCCGGCTCAGCTCGCGGAGCACCTCGCCCACCGCGCCGCCGCGCCAGCGGGTGTAGGAGCCTCCGGTCTGCGAGGCGACCTCCCGCAGGTCGTCTTCCGCCAGTCGCGTGACGACCGCCTCCCCCGTCTCGTCGCGGTGGTAGCCGAGCAGGCGCCGCCCGGCGTATAGCGGGATGGGCCCCCCTTCGGGAGTCCCCATCCCGAGCGCGAACACGCGTACGCCCGCATCCCGCAAGTCGCGCGATGCGGTTCGACCGGCGCCCTCCAGGTCCTCGCCATCCGAGAGCAGCACGACCGCCCGGTAGCGGGGCTCGCTGTCCTCCCCGAACGCGCTGGAGGCGGTCGCCAGGGCGGCGCCCAGGTCCGTCCCGGGGTCGGACACGTCGTCCGTGTCTGCGGCGTCGAGAAAGAGCTCGAAACCGGCGTGGTCGAGCGTGAGCGGCACCTGCAAGAACGCGCTGCCGCCGAAGATGACGAGGCCGACGCGGTCGTCCGGCGACGCGGCGAGGATCTCGCGAACGGCACTCCTGGCCGCGCGCAGCCGCGACGGCTTCACGTCCTCAGCGTTCATCGAGCGCGAGAGGTCGAGGGCGAACACGACGTCGCGCCCGGTGCGGGAGATGACCACGGGCGTCGCTCCGAGCTGAGGGCGCGCCTGTGCCACGAGCAGCAGCGCCAGCGCCACGAGACAGAGACCGTCGGCCGCCAGGCGCGCGCGACGGGAGGGCAGCGAGGAGGAGCGCGCCATCAGCGGGTGCTCGCCGAACGTTTCCAGATCGGCCCTGCGGCGCCGCTCGCGCACCAGGACGGCCGCGAGGCCGAGCGGCAGCAGCACGGCGAGCACCACGAGGTAGCGCGGGTCGGCGAACGTCACTGCTGCCTCAGCGCGCGCTCACGGAAGCATGCGCAGGACGGTCAGCCGCAGCAGGAGCTCGAGCCCGAGCAGCGCGAGCGCGGGGTTCAGGAAGGCTCCGAAGAGCTCGCTGTAGCTCGTCCTGTCCCGCACACGGATCTCGGTCGTCTCCAGCCGGTCGATCTCGCCCAGGATGGCCGCGAGCGCGCGCGGATCCTGGGCCCGGAAGTACCGCCCCCCGGTGCGGGAGGCGATTCGGCCCAGCACATCCTCGTCGATCGTGACGGGCAGCTCCACGTAGCGGCGACCGACGAGCGGGTCCTCCACCAGGAACGGCGCTGTCCCGTGCGTGCCCACCCCGATCGTGTAGACGCGCACGCCGAGAGCGCGCGCGGCCTCGGCGGCCGTGACGGGATCGAGGCGCCCGGTGTTGTTGACTCCATCGGTCAGCAGGATCACGACGCTGCTGCGGGCCGGGACGTCCTTTACGTGGTTGAGACTGGTGGCGAGGGCGCTGCCGATCGCGGTGCCGTCGGGCAGCATTCCGATCCTGACCCGCTCGAGCATCTCTAGCAGCACGGCACGCTCGGTGGTGAGAGGCACCAGCGTGAAGGCCTTGCCGGCGAAGACGACCAGGCCGATGCGGTCGGCCGAGCGGCGCCCGATGAAGTCAGCCACGACGCGCTTTGCCACGTGCAACCGGTTGCGCGGCCTGAAGTCCTCCGCGCGCATGCTCCCCGATACGTCCAGCGTGACCAGGATGTTGAGGCCCTGGGAGAGGATCTCGCGTGTTCCGCGAGCCTCCTGCGGACGGGCGAGGGCGAGCGCGATCAGCGCCAGAGCGAGCGTGCGCAGCGCCACCGGAAGTGCGAGCCACCGCGTCCTTCCCCCCGCTGCCGGACCCGCGAAGAAGGCGAGCCCGGGAAAGCCGACGTGGACACGGGGCGGCCGTGAAGCACGCGGCCACCGGAGCACCAGGTAGGCCAGTGCCATAGGAAGCAGCAGCAGGAACTCGGGATCCGCGAAGTGCACGCCTGGCCTCCCTGCCTGAACGTGAATGCTCGACCGGCGCCGGAAGAAGTGTTCTTCGCCCGCAGCTACGCGCGCTCGGGACGCGCGCTCAGGATCCCACGCCGGCGGTGGAAGCCGCATCCGCCGTTTGCTCCACCTGTTCGACGGGG
>JACCXV010000213.1 GCA_013696835.1 Gemmatimonadota bacterium
CGCCAGGGCCACGGCGACGAGAACCGGTGAGAGTGCTAGGAGCATCCGCTTGCGCATGCTGACCTCCGGAGGATGATGATCTCCGCCCCTTCCGTGGGCGGTTTCGAAACGTACCCCGCACCCGGCCCGATAGTGTGGCTGGCCGGTCAGGATTCGGTCGGTGCAACGTCAGGCTTTCGTGAAGCTCGCGGCCGTGGACCGGAGAACCGGCCTATCAGCCGACCGGAAGCCAGTACGTGATCTTCAGCGCGAGCACGTCCTCTCCTTCCGCGCCGAAGGCCTCCAGCAGGGCGCCCGGGCCGACCAGGCTCCCGTCGCGCGAGTCCGCCGACCGGTTCCCCTGCCACACCAGGAAGAGCGTGCTGCCCGGCTGCCACTCCCAGCGCAGAAGCAGGTTGCTGCGCAGCGAGCGGACGTTGAAGTCCGCGTTCCTCAGCGTGAATGAATCTGCACCCTCCGTGATCGTTATGCCTCCCTCCTCGTCCCTCTCGAGCGTGGTGCCGTCGGTGCCGTAGGCACGCAGCTCGCGTGAGCGGGGCGCCGGCAGCTCTCCGAAACCGTGGAACCGGCCGCTCGACGCGAACGGCTCCGCATACAGCTCCAGGCCCAGATCGGGGCTGAAGGCGTAGTTCACGCGCAACTGCGCGCTGAGCTCGCTGCGCTCCGCGATCGCGAACACGTAGCGCGTTCCGAAGGTCTCCGCCGGGCCCCCCTCCTGCGCCGCCATGAACTGGCGGGCCTCGGTGGCGCGCGAGGCATGCGGCGCGACGCTCAACTGCCAGCGGGTCGCGGGGCGGGTGGCGACCTCGCCGTTGGCATACCAGCCGTTGCCACCCAGGCCATTCTGGAAGTGGAAGACGTCGGCCGACCACGTGGTGCGGGCCTGCTCGTTGCCCGTGACCTCGGCGAACAGATCCCAGCCGCTCGCCCACTCCATCAGGGGCCCTCCGCGGGTGGCATTGTCGTTCGTCCAGGGCGGCACGTAGCCGAGCTCGAACGTCGTCTTCCAGAAGTTGTTCCAGGTGGACTCCCCACGCATCCAGCCGCGCGAGAACCGCCGTACGCCGCCGAAGTTCCAGCTTCCGTTGGCATAGGCGCCCACCTGCCAGCTGCGAAAGACGGGGCCCGGCCGGTCCTCGCGATAGCGCAGGTTGCCCCAGGAGGCGATGTCGTCGGCGCGGTTCAGGCGTCCGACGTCGTTCAGCTCGTGGCCCGGAGCGTCGCCCCACAGCCCGGCCTCGGCGCGCCAGTGTCCGCCGCTCACCTTGCGGAAGCGCATCGACGCGCTGGCGCCGGAGAGCGTGGTACGCATGGAATCCAGCTCGACGTGACCCTGGTCGGGGCGCTGAAAGTAGTGCGCCGGCGCGCGCTGAATCCGTTCGATCGCAGCGCGCTCTCCCGCGACGTGGCTGAACCCCGCGTGACCCTTCAGGTCGTACTCGCCCCCACGGAACCGCAGGTTCCAGTCGAGCCCCCCGGCGTAAGCCTCGCGGGCCAGCAGCGCTGCCAGCGGGTCGTCCGCCGAGACGTCCCGGCGGACCGCGGTGAGCATGAGCGCCGCCGTTGACCCGGCTGGCCCGAACTGCTGCTCAAGACGCGTCACCCCGAAGCCGGTGAGGGGCTCGACGCCCACGTCGTCCTGTCGCTTGGCGAGCAGGTCGTACGTCCGCGCCCGCTCCTCCCCCGTCACCGCCCCGAGCATGCCCACCGACAACCCCGATGGCAGCCGGCCGGTGAGCTTGGCGGCGCCCAGGATCGTGGCCGCCGGAGGGGCATCCACGAAGTCGCCCTGCGCCACGCCGTGGATCGCTCCGCCGATCCGGCGCGAGTAGAAGTAGCCGGGAGGATCGTTGGACTGCTGATCGGCGTACAGGTGTGCTCCGAGGAAGCGACCTCCCTCGGTGAAGAAGGCCCGGCGCTCGTCGAAGAACACCTCGAACGCCGAGAGATTGACCTGCGCGGGATCGGCCTCCACCTGGCCGAAGTCCGGGTTGATCGTCGCGTCGAAAGTCAGGCTGGAGCCCAGGCCCATCTTCACGTCCACCCCGGTGCGAGCGCCCGTCTCGCTGCCGTCCTCGAGAGGGTTGTCCGGGTTCACGAGACCGCCGCTCATCAGGCGGGCGTCGCCCGCGACGTACGGCACCACCTCGATCCGGCGCGAAGGCGGGATGCGCGCGAGACCCGTCAGCTCGCCAAAGCGTGACACCCAGCCGCTCTCGTCGCGCGGCACGTAGACCCAGTAGTCCGTCTCGTTGCGGGCGGGCACGATGCGGTGGACGTTCACCCCCCACACCTGCTCCGGCGAACCGGAGAACCGCAGCTGCGAGAACGGGATCCTCATCTCCGCGGTCCAGCCCGTCGCGTCCCGTGCCGTGCGAGCCAGCCACACCGGATTGAAGGTGTCGTCCTTCCGCGACTCGTCGTCCTCGGGATGGAACCAGTCCAGCCGCACGCCGCTCGTGGTGACGGCGAAGCTGTAGGCGGTGCGGCGGTCGTGATAGGTGTCCAGCGACACCACGAGGCGCTCGGCGTTGCCGTCCTCGTCCCGGCGTGTCAGCACGGGCTCGAGCGCCGCGGGATCGTCCGCCAGCAGGCGCGCGCCCACGTAGAGCGCATCGTCGTCGAACACGAACGCGACCTCGGTCGGCTGGGTCGGAGGGGCCCCCTGGTCCGGCTCCTTCTGCAGGAAGTCCGACGCCCAGCTCGCGCGCTGCCAGGCCGGATCGTCGAGGCGGCCGTCCACGTGCGGGACCCCGTTCTCCACGCGCTGCGACTCGATCCGCTTCTCCCCCGTCGGGCGGGGTACGGGGCCGCGGCGCGGGCGCGTCGTGTCTTGGGCAGACGTGGCTGGCCCGCGGATCGTGTCCTGAGGGGGCGTGGCGGGCGGGCGGATCGTGTCCGGAGCGAACATGGCGGGCGGTCGGATGGTGGCCGGGCTGGACTTGCGGGCGGGCGGATCGTTTCGGTTGGGGAAGCGAGGCGCCTGCGTGACGTTTCCACCAAGCGCCGGGGAGCGGCGACGACCTGGTACGCCCCTGCGGATCGCGGCCAGGCGTAATCGGCGGCCAGCAGCAGCCCCGCGCCGGCCACGGCCACAGCCGCGGCCGCGTGCGTGAACCGGTGGAGGCTCAGGAAGCCGCCGCCGCCACCGCCTTGGGAGCGGCATGGAAGCTCTTGTGCATGGTGATCGTCCGCAGGCGGCGGTCCTCGTCCGCCGCGGGCTCACCCGTGAAGCCGGCCAGGAACTCCGGAAGCGTGCGCGTCGTGAACGTACCGTTACGTATGAACATGACCCTGGCGTCCGGATGGAAGGCGCGTCGCATCACGACGGAGTCGCCGGTCGCGTGTCCGTCGAAATAGTGCTGGATGGCCTGCCGGACTCCGGCTTCGTCGTCTCTGGTGTGAGCCGGCGTGTGCGAACGCGCTGCGCTCGCCAGGACGACCAGAACCACCAGCAGGCTCGAGAGCACGATCCATTTCGACTTCATGTTGGATGATTCTCCACAGGCCAAGGTTGCGTTCGAAGATGCTGAGGGGTGAGTGCGGCGGGCCGGGCCGTTCGGTGGCGCGGCCACCGGCTGCCAGGCAGGGACGTCCCGCGGCGCGTGAGCGGAGGGTCGCGGGTGCCCACGTCCGGCACGTTCAGAAGCTGGAGGCGGGGCAGAGCACGCTGGGATTTGCAGGGGGCGGGGGTCACGCGTGGACGCTCCCCGCCCTGGAGGCCCCCCCGCGCGCCGCCTCGTCGGCGCCGTCACCATCACCGTCGCGGCTGCTCGCGGCGTGGCATGGGTGCTTGGCGAGCTCGGCCGCCGCGGGCGTGCCGGCGCTCGCGCCACCCAGATCGATCACGGAGAGCGACAGGAACAGCGCGAAGAGCAGGGGCGCGAGAAGCAGAACGGTTCGATCGAGCATGGGGCCTCCGGGGAGAGAAGAGAAGGTCGGGACGCCGGCCATCGAGTGCCGATGGGTTGGGCCGGATCGCCACCGTCGGATGCAGGCAGGATAGGGAGGGTTCGAGCGGTTTGGGTTGCGGCGCGGTGAGGAACCCGTGCGCTGCTCGTCAGGATTCCGTCAGGACTGCGACGCGAGCGGGAAAAGGCGGCCGTTTCCACCGTCGCCGCTCTTGCGGCGGTCCGCGCGCGGATGAAGTAGTGGGGGCGTGACGATTCGACACCGCAACGGTGGCCGGTGCCGGCAGTCTGCCTTCATCGCCGTCCTGCTCCTGCTGACGCTGGGACTGGCCGGGCTGCTGGCGCAGCAGGCTCACGAGGCCGCCCGTTCTCACCGGGCGGTTGCCGAGGGAACCCTGCGCGACTATGCGGCCTTCGCGGCGTGGAAGTTCGGCGGGTCGATCAAGGGCGAGCTGTTCTGGATGTACAGCATGGCTCTGCAGCCGTTCCTGCAGACCCGGCACGGCCACCTCCCGGACGAGGATCGCCTTCCCGACCCCTCCGAGTTCGTCGTGAGCCCGGAGAAGAAGGTTTACTTCCCCGACCACATGGTGCGGTCGTACTTCCGGCTCGCGCTGGGGACGCGCAACCTGCGCACGCGCGGCGACGAGGTGCGCCCGCGGGTCCGCGCGTGGATGGTGGACACGCTCACCGCCCATGCGCGCTCGCTGTACGGTCTGGACTGGAAGATGGCTTCGCTGATCGGCGACGTCGGCGGGGAACCGCACGTGCTCGTCTACGTGCTGGAGCGAGACGGCGCCGGCCGCCCACGATCGCTCGCGGGCTTCGAGCTGGACCCGGCCGCGCTCGCGCCGGTCCTCGGGCGCCTGTACGGCGACGGCCACTACCTGCCTCCCTCGCTCGTGGGAGAGGCCTCGACCGACTCGCTGCTCTCGCTCGTCGTCCGCGATCCCGCCGGACGCGTGGTGTACCGCTCGCCCACGCAGTATCCGCGAGTCTTCACGGCCGCCGACAGCGCCGGGACCGCCGTGGGGGGGCTGACGGTTGAGGTCTCGCTGCGGCCGGAGGTGGCCCGGAAGCTGGTCATCGGGGGGCTCCCGAGATCCCGCGTCCCGCTGCTCCTCGGCCTCCTCGCGCTGACGGCGGGGCTCGTGCTGGCCGCCCTCCTCCAGCACCGCCGCGAATACGAGCTGGCGGAGCTGCGCTCGGAGTTCGTCTCGAACGTCTCGCACGAGCTGCGCACGCCCCTGGCGCAGATCCGCATGTTCGCCGAGACCCTCCTCCTCGGACGCGTTCGCTCGCCGGACGAGCGGCGCCGGTCGCTCGAGATCATCGACCAGGAGGCGCGGCGGCTGACGCATCTCGTTGAGAACGTGCTCCACTTCTCGCGCGCGGAGCGGCGGGCCGTGAAGCTCTCGGTCGAGCCGACAGATCTCTCGCTGCTGATCCGCGAGGTCGTGGACGGCTTTTTGCCCCTGGCTCGGGCCCGTCAGATCCGCGTGCGGACCGACCTCGAGGAAGGGCTGCGCGTCCCGGTCGACACGAGCGCCTTTCGGCAGATGCTGCTGAACCTCCTCGACAACGCGGTGAAGTACGGGCCGGCGGGGCAAACGATCACCGTCGGCGCGGAGACCCAGGGGAGCGACGTGCTCGTGCGGGTGGACGACGAAGGCCCCGGCATCCCGCCCAAGGACCGCGGCCGGATCTGGGAGCGATTCTGGCGGCTCGAGCGTGAAGAGGAGAAGGCGGTCGCCGGAACGGGGATCGGGCTGGCGGTCGTGCTGGAGCTCGCGCGCCTGCACGGCGGCAGGGCGTGGGTCGCCGGCGCGCCGGGCGGCGGCGCCCGCTTCGTGCTGGAGCTCCCCGGCGCCGAGCACACGCATGCGCTCCTCGGAGCCGACACCCGCCCCGTCGCCGCGACCTCGGCGCCATGACCCGCGTCCTGGTGGTCGAGGACAATGCCGACCTCGCGTTCGGCCTGCGCAACAACCTGGAGATCGAAGGCTACGACGTGCGCGTGGCGGCTGACGGAAACGAGGGGCTGGCGCGCGCGCGCGACTGGCGTCCGGACCTGGTCCTGCTCGATCTCATGCTCCCCGGTCTGGACGGCTTCCGCGTGCTGCGCTCGATCCGCGAGGACGGCGCCACCGTGCCGGTCCTCATCCTGACCGCCCGGGGAGACGAGGCCGACAAGGTCCGCGGGCTGCGACTGGGTGCGGACGACTACGTGACCAAGCCCTTCGGGGTGCTCGAGCTCCTGGCGAGGGTGGAGGCGCTGCTCCGGCGCACGGGGAACGGCGCCGGCGGGAGACGTGAAGGTCCCGCTGTCGAGCGCTTCGGGGGCGTGGAGATCGACGTCGCCTCGCGCACCGTCCTGCGCGACGGACGACCCGCCAGCCTGGCTCCGATGGAGTTCGACCTGCTGCTCGCCCTCGTGCGCCGGCGCGGTGCGGTGGCCTCACGCCTCGAGCTGATGAAGGAGGTCTGGGGACACCAGGCCGCCGTTCTCAGCCGAACCGTCGACACGCACGTCGCCGAGCTGCGCCGCAAGCTCGAGGACGACCCCGCTTCTCCCCGGCACATCCTCACCGTACGCAAAGCCGGATACCGGCTGCAGGCCTAGTGCGCCGCCGGCTGGTCTCGCTGACCGTCATCCTCGGGTGCGTGCTCCTCGGTCCCGCTGCCGCAGGTTGCCGGAGCGAGGCTGGGGGAAGCCGCGCCGGCGGTTCAGGCGAGCAGGGGCAGAGCGGCCCATCCGCGGAAGGGGCCTCGAGGGACGCCGACAGCCTGGGACGCGATCCCGACGTGGAGCCCGTGCGCCTCGCGCGCGCCGCCCTGGCCTGGTCGAAGATCCCCCTCTACCCCGGCGCGCGGGGGCTCGACGCCACCGAGTTCGACGCGAACACGGCGCCGTTCGTATCCGTGGACTTCTTCAGCACGGATCCGATGGACCGCGTAGTTGCCTTCTACGACCGGAACCTGGAGGGTCTCACCGCTCGCCGCCGCATCGCACGTGAGGAAGGTGCGGTTCGATACGAGTTCGAGCGCTCCTTCTCGGGCCTCGCCGTGAAGCCGTGGGAACCCGCCGGCGCCGACAGCTCGGGTCTCCTGGCGCGCTTCGACCGGCGCGACGCAGAGGGCGTGACCAGCACTGAGCTGGACGCCTACGGCAGGTTCCTCACGACCGCACGCACGCACGTGGTGGTCAACGTTCCGCGCCCGGAGCCCTGAATGGGGCCAGCCACCAGAGTCCTCCGCGCCGCGCTTTGCGTGCTCACACTCACCGGTACCGCGCAGGTGGCGTGCGGGAGGGAGGAGGAGGCCGGCAGGGCCGACCGTCCTTCAACTCCAAGAGAGGGCGCGGGTCTGGAGGCGTCGAGCCTCGTCGCACGCCGAGCCGAGGTCGCGCGTCGCGGCCCCGCCGTCATGCCCTTCGACCTCGCGCGCACGACCCACGCGTTCCATGCCAGAGGGTACGGCGGAACCCAGACGGTCGTCGCCCGCGATCCGCTGGACAGCGAGCAGGTGCGGCTCGTGCGGGAGCACCTGCAAGTGGAAGCGGCACGGTTCGCAACGGGAGACTTCTCGGATCCGGCACTCCTGCACGGGGATCGGATGCCGGGGCTGGCGGAGCTGCGCGAGGCAGCCGGGCGCCTGCGCGTTCGTTACGAGGACGTGCCCGGCGGTGGACGAATCCGCTACTCCAGCTCCGATCCGGAGCTCGTCCGAGCGCTCCACCGCTGGTTCGCCGCGCAGACCTCCGATCACGCGGAGCACGCACGGCCGTGAAACCCGCGGTTGCGGAGCAGGGTACGTACCCGGTAGAGAACCGCTTCACCCGAACCCCCCGGTGTCAGCCTTTTCGCCGTTCCTCTCGCCGTTCCCCAGGCTCTTCCTGCTCGCGGCCCTGCCGGCGCTCGTGAGCTGCGCCAGCGAGGCCGCCAAGCCCGCACCCGACCCACTCGCTCAGCGCATCCGGAAGCACGTCCGCCATCTCGGGTCGGACGAGCTCGAAGGACGCGCGCCGGGACAGCCCGGCGGGGACGCGGCCGTGCGCTACATCGAAGGCCGACTACGCGCGCTGGGACTCGAGCCGGCGGGGACCGAGGGGTTCCGCCAGCCGGTGCCGCTGCAGGGCGTGCGAACGCTGCCGGAAACGCGCTTCACCTGGACGCCGGCCGGAGCCGATTC
>JACCXV010000215.1 GCA_013696835.1 Gemmatimonadota bacterium
CCGGTCGGGGGCGTCGTGAAGCTGGACAACGCGAATGCCGACCCGCTGCACGGTCGCGAGAACATCGGTCGCCGCCGCGCCGGCGAAGACGCCAACCCAGCGCGCATCGGGGGCGGCGCGCACGAGCCGCCGTGCAGCATCCGGGTCCAGCCGCCGGGGACTGTCGGCAAACACGAGTCCCAGGTAGTCCGCCCCCGCAGCGAGTGCGTCGCAAGCATCATCCGCCCGGGTGAGGCCGCAGATCTTGACCTTCACGCGCATCCCGGGCGCACGGGTTCGGCGGCTCGTGATGCCGCGGCGCCGGCGGCGGCGGTCTGGCGCCCCTTCCCCGCCCGTCCCAGCAACGCTCGTAGCGCGCGCCCGGGGTCAGGAGCCCGCAGCAGGCTCTCTCCGACCAGCACTGCGCGGTACCCCGCACCCGCCAGCGCCAGCACCTGCTCGCGCGTGCCGATGCCGCTCTCACTCACGAGGAGGGGTGCGCGCGTACCCGTGCCGGGCCCGATTTCCGACGCCACCCGCAGCGAGTGCTCGGGATCGGTTCGGAGGGTCTGAAGATCGCGGTTGTTCACTCCCACCACGTCGGCACCGGCCGCGAGCGCCGCCTCCATCTCGGCAGGGTCGCGGATCTCGACGAGCGGGGTGAGGCCGGATCCGCGGGCGTGGGCTGCCAGCTCCGCAAGGAGCGCCGGCTCCAGCAGGCGGGCGATCAGCAGCACAGCGGTTGCACCTGCCTCGCGCGTCTCGCTCACCTGCGCCGGCGTGGTCACGAAGTCCTTCCGCAGCACCGGCACCCGCACCGCGCTCGCCACGGCTTCGAGATCCCGGAGCGAGCCGCCGAAGCGAGGGCCCTCCGTGAGGACCGAGACGGCCGCCGCTCCCGCGTCCACGTACGTTCGCGCGAGCAGCCCGGGATCGAGGCCTTCCCGCAGCGCGCCGGCCGAGGGGGAGCGCCGCTTCACCTCCGCGATGAGATGACACCCGGCGGCGCCTGGTGCGGCGCTGAGGACCTGAACGAGTGAATCTTGACTTTCGGAGTCTCTTCGGCTATGGTCAGCCAGAGTCGTCACCCATCGGAGGGACCCGGTTTGCTCACGCGCCGCCAACATGAGATCTACGACTACCTTCGTGAGTCGATCACGCGCAACGGCTACGCCCCGAGTCTCGAGGAGATCGCCGCGAACTTCAGTCTCTCTTCGGTCGCGACGATCCACGAGCACCTCAAGAACCTCGAGAGCAAGAACATGATCCGCAGGCAATTCAACCGCAATCGGGCCATCGAGGTGCTGAGAGTCGCAGGCGAGCCGCGGGCGCTGGATGTCGCGGTTCTCGGTCGGGTGGCGGCCGGGCGCCCCATCGAGGCGCTCGACGTGCCGGAGAGCGTCGCGCTGCCCGAGGAGATGCTCGGGCGCGGAGAGACGTTCGTGCTCCGCGTGCAGGGTGACTCGATGATAGACGAGCTGATCCGGGACGGCGATCTGGTGGTGGTCGAGAGCCGCGAAACGGCCGAGAACGGCGAGACCGTGATCGCCCTCGTCTGCGACGCCGCCGCGGCCAACGGGGCGCTCGGCGAACTGCCCCACGGCGGGGGTGATGCCGACCCGCCGCCGGGCGAGGTCACGCTCAAGAAGTTCTATCGGGAGGGCGACCGCGTCCGCCTCCAGCCCGCGAACCCGGCCGTGGAGCCGCTCGTGCTGCGTGAGGACCAGGTCAGGATCCAGGGAGTGGTCATCGGCGTGATCCGCAAGTACCGCCGCCAGGCCGCGCAGGGGCGCGCATGAAGCGGCTCATCGCCTGCGGCAGGATACCCCGGCGCCCGGCCGGCGCCCGGGAGCGACCCTCGCGGCCCCAGCTTGTGGTGCCGCTGGTCCCCGACGCATCGGGCTTCATCGCCATGCCCGAAGCGTCCGGCTTCGAAGGGACGCCCGTCTGGCCGGCGCAGCAGCGAGCTTCCGCAGGCCAGCCTGTCGTGATCCCCCTGCACGTCCAGCCACGGCCCACCCGCGGTTACGGCGAGCTCTCCTAGGAGTCACGCTCGAGCGTGACCAGCCCGCCACTGCGCTCGAGCAGCGCCAGCTCGCCACTGCGCCGCACCCACTCGTCCAGCTTCCGCAGGCCCGCTCCGCTCGCGAGGACTTCGAGCGAGCGCCACACGCCTTCCGCCCAGCTCGCCGTCACTCCCGCCACGTACAGCGCACAGCCGGCGTTCAGCGCGACCATGTCCCGGGCGCCCTCTCCCGGCCCCCCGTCCACGCCCGACGCCTTGCCGCCGCCGCCGCCACCGCCGAGCAGCGTGCGGATGGCCCGGGCGTTGGCGGCCGCATCGGAGCCCAGCGCGTCGGACAGCGGGCGTGGCCGGAGCCCGAAATCCTCGGGCGTCGCGTCCCATTCCCGCAGGTGGCCCGCGCGCCATTCCGCAACGCGCGTCGGTCCGGCGATGGAGACTTCGTCCAGCCCATCTCTCCCGTGGACCAGCACGCAATGCTCGTACCCCAGGCTGCCCACCACCGCGACGAGACGCTCGAACGTCCCCACATCCGCGCAGCCGATGACCTGCCGCCTCGCCCGCGCCGGATTGGTGAGCGGACCCAGGTAGTTGAAGATCGTGCGCAGCCGCAGCTCCTTGCGGGCCTCGATCGCGTGGCGCATCGCGGGGTGATAGAGGGGGGCGTACAGGAAGGTGATGCCCGTAGCGCGCAGACACGCGCCGGCCGCTGCCGGCCCGAGAGCGATGTCCACGCCCAGCGCCTCCAGGACGTCGGCGCTGCCGCAGAGGCTCGACGCCGCCCGGTTGCCGTGCTTCGCGACCCTCGCACCCGCCGCCGCGGCCACGATCGCCGCGGCCGTCGAGATGTTCAGCGTTCCCGACCGGTCGCCACCGGTCCCGCACGTGTCCACCACGTCTGAGGCGGCATCCACGACCGTCAGGGCGCCGCGCATGGCGCGCACCGCCCCCACGATCTCCCCGGGGCTCTCCCCCTTCGTTTTCAGGGCGGTGAGCAGCGCGCCCACGAGAAGGGGCGTCACGCGACCGGCCATGATCTGGCCGAAGAGCGCTTCGGCCTCGACCTCATCCAGGTCACGGCCCTCGGTCAGGGCACGGAGGCTGTCGATGGGAAGGGTCTCCATGGAGCAGGAGTATAATGACGGCCTCTCGGGACGACCCGGTGGCGGCGCGTTTGACCGCTCCCCGAGGGCGCCGTATACTCGTTCCCTTTACGGGGTTCCACCGGCGTGACCGCCAGGGCGTGCTACAGGCTGCTGCTCCAGTACGATGGGCGCGGTTTCCACGGCTGGCAGAGCCAGCCCGGCCTGCGAACGGTGCAGGGGGATCTCGAGGGAGCGCTGGGGGAGATTTTCGGCCTGGCCGTGCGCGTGCACGGCGCGGGCCGCACGGACGCGGGTGTCCACGCGCGCGGGCAGGTGGCTCACCTGCTTGCTCCCGCCAGGCATACTTCGCTAACCCTGCGCCGGGCGCTGAACGCCACGCTGGCGCCCGACGTGTGGATCGCGGATGTCCGGCGTGCGTCACCCCGCTTCCACGCGCGCTTCGACGCGAGCGCCCGCACCTACCGCTACATCCTGGGGACCGAGGACCTGGCCCGCTCGCCTTTCCATCGTCCGTATTGCTGGCCCGTCGGCCCCGGCGTGGACGGCCTCCGCCTTCAGGACGCCGCAGCCGCTGTGCTGGGCACGCACGACTTCAGCGGGTTCGCCAGGCGCGGGCCCGGTTCCAGGCGCTGCAGCGTGCGCAGCGCCGAATGGGGGCCGGACCCGCTCGGCTGGCGTTTCGAAATCACCGCCGACCGCTTTCTGCGCGGCATGGTGCGGGGGCTCGTGGGAGCGTTCGTGGAGGTGGCCCGGGGAGCCCTGGGCCGGGATTGGCTCGCCGCCCGCCTGCGTATGGCCGACGGCGGGCACGCTCCCCAGGCCGCCCCCCCCGAGGGATTGTTCCTGTGGCAGGTGGAGTACCCCGCGGCACCGCTTCTCGACTCGGGCCGCGGCGAAGACGCGGCCTCGCGCGGCTGACCTTCCTCCCAAAGGAGCCATGCAGCTGTTCCTCGACAGTGCCAGCCTGAAGGACGTGCGCGAGGGGATGGGTCTCGGACTGGTGGACGGGGTCACCACGAATCCCTCGCTCATCGCGAAGGAACGGGATGCCTCGCGTCCGGCCGACGCCCGGCGGCACTACCGGGAGCGCCTGAAGGAGATCTGCGCGCTCTGCCCCGGGCCGATCAGCGCCGAGACGGTGGGCACGACGGCCACGGAGATGATGCGCGAGGCTGAGGAGTACGCCGCGATCGCGGAGAACATCGTGGTCAAGGTGGTGCTCACCGCCGAAGGATTGCGCGCGGTTAGAGAATGCGCCGCGCGCGGGATCCGCACCAACGTGACGCTCTGCTTCTCCGCCACGCAGGCGCTGCTGGCGGCGCGGGCAGGAGCGGACTACGTGAGCCCGTTCGTGGGGCGCGTGGACGACGTCAGCGGCGACGGCATGGCCCTCATCCGCGACATCGCGACCATCTTCGAGAACTACAACTTCGCGACGCACATCCTGGTCGCTTCGGTGCGCCATCCGCGTCACGTCCTGGAGGCGGCGCTGATCGGTGCCGACGTGGCGACGGCTCCGCTGGCGATCCTGAAGCAGCTGCTCGCGCACCCGCTCACCGACAAGGGCGTGGCCGCGTTCCTGAAGGACTGGGAAGGCGCGTGAAACAGGCCGCGCCGTTCGTCCTGGGGGGTCTCGGCGGGGGTCTCGTGTTTGGAGCGCTTCTCGCGGGGCTCCTCCGAACGCCGCCGACCTCACCGGCTTCCGCCACGGGACCGTCGCCCAGCCTCGCCTGGGCCGCTCCCCTGACCTCTCCGCAAGCCGTCCCCGCGCCGGCCTCGGTGGACGACACACGCCGCACCGCCATCGTCGCCGCGGCGGACCGTGTGGGACCGGCCGTGGTGACCATCTCCGCGAGCGCCCGGATGCAGGCCAACCCGTATGCCGGCACCGTTTGGGAGGACCTGTTCCCGCTGCTGAGGCAGGAGCAGGCCGTGCAGAGTCTGGGTTCCGGGTTCATCGTCTCAAGCGAGGGGGCGATCCTCACCAACACGCATGTCGTCGGTGGAGCGGAGGCCGTGCGCGTGACGCTCATGGATGGCCGCGAGTTCGATGCCGAGATCGTGGGCGCAGATCCCACCACCGACCTGGCTGTGCTCAGGATCCGCGCCGCCGACCTGCCGGTGGCGCCGCTCGGAGACTCGTCGAACCTCCTGATCGGCGAGTGGGCGATCGCGATCGGCAACCCGTTCGCTCCCCTGCTCGCGGATGCCGCGCCCAGCGTCACGGTTGGCGTCATCAGCGCGCTGCACCGCGACGTGCGTCCGGAACCGGGGCAGGCGCAGATCTGGACCGACATGATCCAGACCGACGCTTCCATCAATCCTGGCAACTCCGGGGGCCCGCTCGTGAACGCCGCGGGCGAGGTCGTGGGCGTGAACTCGTTCATCTTCTCGAGGAGTGGCGGATCGGTGGGCGTCGGGTTCGCGATCCCCATCGACCGCGCGCGACGCATCGCGGACGACCTCGTGCGGTTCGGAGCGCTGCGGCTGACGTGGATCGGCCTGCACGTGCGGGACGCAGCGGGCTCGGGGGCAGCGGGCGTGCAGGAGCCGAGGGTGGTCGTGACGCGCGTCGATCCCGGAAGCCCCGCCGCAGCCGCGGGCATCCGCCGTGGCGATGGATTGCTTTCGGCGGGGCAGCGACGCGTCCTGACCGCACTCGACTGGGAGGGCCGCAGGGTGGAGGTGCGTCCCGGCGACCGGGTCGAGCTCGAGATCGTGCGCGAGGGCAGCGTCTCGCGGGTGGCGCTCACGGCCGCCGCCGACCCGCTCGCCGAGTCACCCCCCAGCCGGTCCGTGCTCGGCTTGCGATTGACGCCCCTGACGCCCTCGCTGCGCAGCTACCTGGGAACGCGCGGCGACCGCGGGATGGTGGTGAAGGAGGTCGCGCCCGGCTCGCCCGCGCAACGGATCGGCCTGCAGACGGGTGACTTGATCGTCGCGTTGAACGGCGAGCCGGTGAACGACGTGGAAGGAGCACTGGAGGCGCTCGGCAACTTCCCGCGCCGGGCCCGATCCTCGCTCGTCTGGGAACGCCAGGGCGAGCTCTTCCGCTGGCAGGGGTGAGGTGAAGCGGCTCGCGGAGGCTCGCGGCAGCGCGACTCTGGGCGGCACGAGCGTCACGCCCCTGGGCTCGCGGCCGGCCCTCACCCGGATCGAGCTCGCGCTCCCGCGCGCGCGGAGCGGGAAGGTGCGCGAGTGCTTCGACCTGGGGGACCGCCTGCTGCTGGTCGCCACGGACCGGATCTCGGCCTTCGACTGCGTTTTCGCGCGCGGCATCCCCGGCAAGGGGTCGATCCTGACCGGGATCTCGCGCTTCTGGTTCGAGCTGCTCGGCGCGGGCACGCCCGCGGCTCCCGCCGTGCCCCACCACCTGCTGACCACCGATGCGAGGCGGATCGTGGACGAGGCGGGACTCCCGGCTTCGGTCCTGCCGGTGCTCGCGGGGCGGACGATGCTCGTGCGCAAGACGCGGCCGCTGCCTGTGGAATGCGTGGTGCGCGGCTATCTCGAAGGGTCGGCGCTGGCCGAATACGCCCACGACGGCAGGGTTTGCGGCATCCGGCTGCCGCCGGGACTCCGGCGCGGCGACAGGCTGCGCACCCCGCTGTTCACGCCCGCCACCAAGGCCGAGACCGGCCACGACGAGAACATCTCCTTCGACGAGACGGTGCGCCGGCTCGGCCCGGAACTGGCCGAGCGGGTGCGGGATCTCTCGCTCAGCGTCTACCGGCGCGGCGCGGCGGTGCTGGCGGAGCGGGGCCTTCTCCTGGCGGACACCAAGTTCGAGTTCGGCATCCCCGCGGGTCCGGACGCCGGCGACGCTCCCCGGCCGGCCCGCGCCGAGGGCGCGGATCTCCTCTTGATCGACGAGGTGCTGACCCCCGACTCTTCGCGCATCTGGGAGGCATCGGCATGGGAACCAGGGCACGCGCAGCCCAGCTTCGACAAGCAGCCTCTCCGGGACTGGCTCGAGGACCAGGTGGCGCGCGGCCTCTGGGACAAGCGCCCACCGGCGCCCGAGCTGCCAGACGTGGTGGTCCTGCGCACCGCGGAGCGCTATACCGAAGCGTACCGGCGGATCACCGGAGCGGAGCCAACGGAAGCGAACGGGACCGGAGGAGCGGGATGACGCACACAGGAAGCGAATCCGGCGGCGACCCAGGAAGCGGCCGAAGCCCACGTGGCGAGCGAGGCGGGCAGCCCATGCGGGCACGCGTGGAGGTCACGCTCAAGGCCGGCATCCGCGATCCGCAGGGACACGCGATCGAGCGCGCGATCGCGAACCTCGGGTACGAAGGGGTCCGCAACGTGCGCGTCGGCAAGCTCATCACGCTGGAGCTGACGGGACCGCGCGAGGTCTCCGAGCGGCGCATCACGGAGCTGTGCGAGAAGCTCCTGGCGAATCCGGTCGTGGAGGACTTCGCGGTCCTCATGGACGAGCGGGAGCGGGAGTCGCCCCGCGCAGGCGAGCCGTGAGGGTCGGCGTCGTCACGTTCCCAGGCTCGAACTCCGACGTGGACTCGATGCGCGCCGTCGAGGCCGTGACGGGCCGGCCTGCGCGGTCGATCTGGCACAAGGAAACGTCGCTGGACGGCCTCGACGTCGTCGTGCTGCCCGGCGGGTTCGCGCACGGCGACTATCTGCGGGCCGGCGCCATGGCGCGCTTCTCTCCGATCGTTCCCGCGCTCGAGCGCTTCGCACGCGCCGGTGGACCCGTGCTCGGCCTCTGCAACGGCTTCCAGGTGCTCACCGAGATGCACCTCCTGCCGGGTGCGCTCGTCCGCAACGCGGGACTGCGGTTTCGCTCGGAGATCGTCCATCTGCGGGTGGAGAACGCATCGAGCCCGTTCACGAACGCGTACCGGGACGGGGAGCTGGTGCGCTTCCCCATCGCGCACGGAGAGGGCAACTACGTGGCCTCCCCCGAGACGCTGGACAGGCTCGAAGGCGAAGGACGGGTGGCCTTCCGCTACGTGGACGAGGCGGGCCGGCCCACGACCGGGAGCAATCCGAACGGCTCCGCGCGCAACATCGCGGGCATCCTGAACGAAGCCTGCAACGTGCTCGGTCTCATGCCTCACCCGGAGCGCGCCGCCGATCCCGTCCTGGGCTCCGGCGATGGCCGGCGACTGTTCGAGTCCCTGCTCGCCGCCGTGTCCGCGTGAAGCCGCCGACGGCCATCCTTGAGGACGCGACTTCCGCGCTCGTCCCCGCGCCCCCGCAGAACCATCCCGTCACGCCCGGGCTGGTCGAGGAGCACGGGCTGCTTCCCGCGGAGTATGACCGCATCGTCGAGCTCCTCGGCCGCGAGCCCAACGTGACCGAGCTCGGCGTCTTCTCCGTGATGTGGTCGGAGCACTGCGGGTACAAGAACTCGCGCCGGCTGCTGAAGCGGCTGCCGACGGGCGGGGCCCACGTTCTGCAGGGCCCCGGCGAGAACGCCGGGGTCGTGGACCTCGGGAATGGCTGGGCCGTGGCGCTCAAGATGGAGTCTCACAATCACCCCTCCGCCGTGGAGCCCTACCAGGGAGCCGCCACGGGCGTGGGCGGGATCCTGCGGGACGTGTTCACCATGGGGGCGAGGCCGGTCGCCGTGCTCGACTCGCTGCGCTTCGGTCCGGTGGAGGGCGGGAGCGCCGAAGCCGCGCGCAACCGCTATCTCTTCGAGGGCGTCGTGCGCGGCGTCGGCGACTATGGGAACTGCGTCGGCATCCCGAATCTCGGGGGCGAGGTCGCCTTCGAGCCGTGCTACTCCGGCAACCCGCTCGTGAACGCCATGGCGGTCGGTGTCCTCCGGACCGAGGACCTCATGCGCGGGCTGGCCGCCGGCGCGGGAAACCCCGTCTTCGCGGTCGGCGCGAGCACGGGGCGGGACGGGATACACGGCTGCAGCCTGCTCGCCTCCAGTGACCTCGACGACGCGTCGCTCGCGAACCGGCCGACGGTCCAGGTGGGCGACCCTTTCACCGAGAAGCTCCTGCTGGAGGCGACGCTGGAGATCGCGGCCTCGGGCGCCGCGGTCGGCATCCAGGACATGGGTGCCGCGGGTCTCACGAGCTCGTCGGCCGAGATGGCGGCCCGCTCCGGGGCGGGAATCGAGATCGATCTGGCGCGGCTGCACCTGCGCGAACCCGGCATGACGCCGTACGAGATCCTCCTCTCCGAGTCCCAGGAGCGCATGCTGGTGGTGGCCCACGAGGATCGCGCCGGGGACGTGCGTGCCATCTGCTCGAAGTGGGACCTGCCCTGCCGCGAGATCGGCCGCGTCACCGACGACGCGACCTGGCGCGTGCTGCTGGCGGGGCGCAGCGTGTGCGCGATCCCCGTCTCCGCG
>JACCXV010000235.1 GCA_013696835.1 Gemmatimonadota bacterium
CCCTCGCCTCGTCCGGCTCGCCTCCCGGCAGCTTCGCATCCGCGGCAATGACCTTTCCTTCGCCTCGCAGCCGCTGCACCTCCGATTTGCGGCCTGCGAACCGCACGTCCGCGAACCCGTTGCGGAAGCGGCGCTCGAGCACCGTCCCGCGCTCGTGCAGCCGGGCGAGGCCGCGGGCATCGCTCACGGGAAGCCGCAGCCAGACTTCCTCTTCCAGGTCCCGCAGTCGAGCCAGGATCTCGGCCCGCAGCTCCTCCAGCCCCCCCTCGGCCACCCCGGAGCTCACCACGCAGTCGGGATGAGTGCGGCGGGCACGGCCCAGAACTCCCTCGCGCTCGGTCGCATCCAGCCGGTCCGACTTGTTGAAGACGACCAGGCGGGGCGCGCGCTCCACGCCGAGCGTCGCAAGAACCTCCTCGACCACGCGCATGTGCGGCTCGTAGTCGAGATCCGACACGTCCACGACGTGGAGGAGAAGATCGGCTTCGACGACCTCCTCGAGCGTCGCCCGGAACGACGCCACCAGATGGTGCGGCAGCTCCCGCACGAAGCCGACCGTGTCGGTGAGCAGGAAGGAGTGCCGCTCGTCCACCGGGACGCGCCTCGTGGTGGCATCGAGCGTCTCGAAGAGCCGGTCGGCCGCACCCACGTCGGCACCCGCGAGGCGGTTGAGGAGCGTGGACTTGCCCGCGTTCGTATAGCCCACCAGCGCGATGTTGAAGAGCTCGGAGCGGCTCTTCCGCTGCGTCTCGCGGCGCTCCTGGATCCCGGCCAGCCTCTCCTTGAGGTGGGCGATCTTGGTGCGGATCGCGCGCCGGTCCACCTCCAGCTGCGTCTCCCCGGGACCGCGCAGGCCGATGCCTCCGCGGATCCGGGAGAGGTGCGTCCACATGCGCTTGAGGCGCGGGAGCAGGTACTGCAGCTGTGCGAGCTCGACCTGCAGCCTCGCCTCGCGCGTGCGGGCCCGGCGGGCGAAGATGTCCAGGATGATCTCGCTGCGGTCCACCACCCGCACGCCCAGCACGTCCTCCAGGTTCTTGCCCTGCGCGGGCGAGAGGTCGCTGTCGAAGACCACCATCTCCGCGTCCGTGGCCGCGACCAGGTCGCGGACCTCTTCGGCCTTGCCCCGGCCGACGTAGGTTGCGGAGTTGAGGGCAACCCGATTCTGGTGAACGGCCCCCACGACCTTCCCCCCCGCGCTCTCGACGAGCCGCTGCAGTTCTTCCAGGAGCTCCCCCTCCCCGCCACGCGCCACCACCCCGCCCGCCGACGTGCGCGGCGCTGGCAGGCTGACCCCCACGAGCACGGCGCGCTCGCGGTCGTAGAGATAGTCCCGGGGCTCGAACATCTTCGGCTCGCCGCTCAAGCGTTTCCCTCGGCTTCCGCGGCTTCCTTCGTGCGCCGCTCGCGCCGCTCCCGCCAATATTCCAGCCGCCGCCCGATCTCGGCCTCGTGACCGCGCTGCGTGGGTTCGTAGTAACGCGCCCCTTCCAGCCTCGCCGGCAGGTGGGTCTGCCCCGAAAAGGCTTCCGCTTCGTCGTGATCGTAGCGGTACCCGCCCCCATAGCCGAGATCCTTCATTAGTTTCGTGGGCGCATTCCGGATGTGCAGCGGCACCGGCTCGGCCGGCGTGGCACGGGCGTCGTCCCGGGCTCGCCCGTAGGCCCGGTAGAGCGCGTTGCTCTTGGGAGCGGTCGCGAGGTACACGGCGGCCTCGGCGAGAGCCAGCTCGCCCTCCGGCAGGCCGATGAAGTGGACGGCGTCGCGCGCCGCGACAGCCAGCGAGAGGGCGCGGGGGTCGGCCAGCCCCACGTCTTCCGAGGCGAAGCGGACCATCCGCCGAGCGACGTAAAGTGGATCCTCGCCGGCCTCCAGCATGCGGGCCAGCCAGTACAGGGCCGCGTCGGGATCGGATCCGCGCAAGGACTTGTGGAGCGCCGAGATGATGTTGAAGTGCTCCTCGCCACCCTTGTCGTAGAGCAGCGCCCGCTGCTGCAGCGCCTCCTCCACGTGCCCCTTGCCGATCCGGCCGTCGGCCCGCGCGAGCCGCGCCGCGACGTCCAGGGTGTTGAGCGCCGTGCGGGCGTCTCCCGCAGCGACCTGCTGCAGGAAGCTCCGGGCGTCGGGGACGAGGGTGAAGGCGCGGCTCCCCGCCAGCCCCCGCTCGGCGTCCGTCAGCGCGCGGTCCACGACGACGCCGATCTCCTCCTCGGTCAGTGGCTTCAGGACGTACACCCGCATGCGGGAGAGCAGCGCCGACACGACCTCGAAGCTCGGGTTCTCGGTCGTGGCCCCGATCAGGGTGAGCAGCCCCTTCTCCACGTGCGGCAGGAAGGCATCCTGCTGCACCTTGTTGAAGCGGTGGATCTCGTCGCAGAAGAGGATCGTCCGGCGCCCGTGCAGCGCCAGCCTGTCGCCGGCTGCGGCGACGGCCTCCTTCACATCTTTGATCCCCGACGTGACGGCGCTGAACCACACGAACTCGGAGCCGGTCTCGTTCGCGATCACCTGCGCCAGCGACGTCTTGCCCGTGCCTGGTGGGCCCCAGAGGATCATCGACTCGACCGCATCGTCCTCGATCATCCGGCGCAGGACGTGCCCGGGGCCGACGAGATGCGCCTGCCCCACGAACTCGGCCAGCGAATCGGGACGCATCCGATCCGCGAGAGGCGCCACCTGTCGCAGCCGGCGAGCCGCCTGCTGCTCGAACATGTCGGTCATCGCGCCCCCGCCCGGCGCTTGCCGCGGGGGGTCCCTCTCGCAGGGCTCACGTACGGGTTTCCCGCGATCCAGGCGCGGAAGGGCAGCTCCGCCGCGAGACGGATCCCCACCCGCGGGCCCCAGCGCACTGCGGAATCGGGTACGGCGTCGCCCCCACGGATCGTCAAGGCGCCCCGGGTCAGATCCGCGCGGTTCTGGCCGGCTCCGATCCCCATCGCCGCGGCGAGCTTGCCGGGCCCGTTCGTGAGCTGGCGGTCCGGCCTGACACCCCGCCGCCGGCGCATGAGGTCCAGCCCCTCGAGCGCTTCGACGGCACGCACGAGCACCGCGGAAGGCAGCCCCTCGGGACGTGTCACGGCGTTGAAGCACCAGTGCATGCCGTAGATGAAGTAGACGTAGGCGTGGCCTGGCGGCCCGTAGAGCGGGCCGGTGCGGGCGGTCAGCCCCGCCGCTGCGTGGCACGCGGAGTCCTCCTCGCCGACGTAGGCTTCCGTCTCCACGATGCGGCCGCTGGTCCTTCCCTCCTCGGTGTCGTGGACCAGGACCGCACCCAGCAGGTCGCGGGTGACCTCGAGCGTGTCGCGCGCGTAGAACGAGCGCGGCAGCAGTCGTCCGAGACGAGGGGCCCGGCGCACGATCCCCATCGCGGCCCTCACGCGTCCGTCCCCGCCACGAGTCCGCGCGCCGCGGCGAGCAGCCGCTCGCGCTCGTTGAGACGGGGATCCTCGATCACGCGCCGCAACAGCTCGTTCAGGATCTCGGCATAGCGCGGGCCGGGGGCCAGGCCCAGGCTGCGCAGGTCGTCTCCGTTGATCTCCAGGTCCGCTAACCTCAGCGCCTTCGCGTCGGCGAGCACGCTGCGCGCCCTGCGGTGCAGGAACTCGAGCTCGGTCGGCGGCGACGTCTTCGCCAGGTTTCCGCGCCAGTCCGCGTAGTGGAGCGTGAACAGGTCGTCCACGTTTCCGGTGCCGACCCGCTGCAGCCATCGGCGCACGGCGGCGTCGCCCGCCTCGACGGGGAAGAGATCCATGTGCACCCGCACGAGGTGGGTCGCCCGGTCGATGTCGCGACGAGGAAAGTGCAGGCGCTCGAGCACTCCGGCCGCGAGGCCAGCCCCGGCCTCGGCGTGCCCGCGGAAGACGAAGTCGTCGCGCGCGGGCTCCCACGCCTTGCACGACGGTTTGCCGATGTCGTGGAGCAGAGCCACCATCCGCAGGAAGGGGAGGTTTCGCGGGACCTCGTCCACGACGTGCAGCGTATGCACGCCGACGTCGTCGGCGTGCCATCGGTTCTGCCCCACGCCGAAGCAGGCCTCGAGCTCGGGGAGCAGATGGGCGAGCACGCCGGTCTCGTGCAGCAGCGCGAGCGCCTTGGACGGCGCGTCGGCCTGCGCGAGCGTCTTCATGAGCTCCTCGCGGACGCGCTCTCCGGAGAGGCGGCGGGTGCCGGGAGCGAGCTCGCTCATCGCGCGGCGCACGTCGTCTCCTACGGCCAGGCCGAAGCGCGCGACGAAGCGCGCGCCGCGCAGGATCCGCAGGTAATCCTCCGCGAAGCGCTGCCGCGCGTCCCCCACCGGCCGCAAGACCCGGGCGTGCAAATCCTCCCGCCCATGGTAGGGGTCGCAGAGCTCCCGGGACTCGGGATCGTACGCCAGGGCGTTGATCGTGAAGTCGCGCCTGGCGAGATCCTCCCGGATGTCCTCCGAGAAGCGCACGCGCGCCCTGCGGCCGTCGGTCTCGACGTCAGCCCGAAAGGTCGTCACCTCGACCTTCGCATCGTCGGTGAGCACCGATACGGTGCCGTGCTCGAATCCCGTCGGAACCGTGTGCGGGAACAGTGCCTGCACCTCCGCCGGGAGCGCGCTGGTGGCCACGTCCCAGTCCGAAGCCGAGGCTCCCGGCCCTGCGCTGGCT
>JACCXV010000266.1 GCA_013696835.1 Gemmatimonadota bacterium
CGTCGGCACGTCCACGGTGGAGCAGACGACCTCGCCCGACTCGGGGTCGACCCAGAGGTCCACGATTGCGAGCGCCGTGCCGGAGGAGCGCGCCTGCACGAGCACGATCCCGTTCAGCTCGGCGTTCTGCAGCGTGTGCGTATGTCCCGAGACCACGAGGTCCACGGCAGCGTCCATCGCCGGCATCGCGTCGGCGATCTCGCCGCGGTAGCGCTCGGCATCCGCATCGTAGACTGCGCCGGCGTGGGCCAGGACCACGATCAGCTCGGCGCCCGCGGCCTGGAGCTGGGGGACGGCGCGGTTCACAGCCTGCGCGAGGTCCGTGAAGACCAGCTGCCGCACGTTGTCGGGCAGCGTCGTGGCGGGCGTGCTGCGGGTGGTGAGCCCGATCACGCCGATGCGCACGCCCTTGCGCTCCAGCAGCCGAGTGGCGGGACTCCACGACGGAGCGCGCTCGCTCGCCCGCTCCACGATGTTCGCCGACAGGAACGGGAAGCGCGCCTGCGCCACGCGCGCCTGCAAGGTGTCGATGCCCCAGTCGAACTCGTGGTTGCCGATCGCGGCCGCGTCGTAGCCGAGCAGGTTGAAGAGCTCGATGACGGAAGCCCCCCGCACCAGGTTCGAGATCGGGGTGCCCTGCATGACGTCGCCACCGTCCAGCAGCACGGTGCCCCCGGGGTTCACCTCGCGGGCGCTCTCGATCGCGGCCGCCAGGGCGCCCGCTCCTCCAACCGGCCTTCCGTTCGACCACGGATACGTCTTGGACTCCAGCGCCCCATGGAAGTCGTTCGTGGCCAGGAACGTCAGGTGCACGCCGGCATTCGCCGGATCGACCCCGGGGCAGGGCGGCGGGGGTGTCTTGCGAGCCGCGCGCGGGAGCGCAGCGTCCTCCGGCTTTCGCTGGGCAGCCGACGCGCAGGCCAGCTGGAGAAGGATGAGAACGGCTGCGAGCGCGGAACCTGCCGGCAAGTCCGTTGCCCGGTGGGATCGTGCGGATGGGGGCAGGAGAGCTCTTGGGGAGCGAGGAATCCCGCGGGAGCGGGCTTCGGCAGGAAACGGATACGCGATGGGTGCGCGCGGCCGGAGAGGGATGCGTACCTCGGCTGGAGACCGACGGGTCCTGGTCGCCCGACCGTACGCCCCCCGCAGGCGAGTGCGCCCGCCCGCTCAGGCCCGAGCCGAGGCGGCCAGCGGGAGGAAGTCCCGGTCCCCCGCAGCCGCGAGCGGTGGCGGCAGTCTAGCATCGCGCCGAAGACACTTCAAGACGAGGCGAGCCGGCACGCGTGAGCTGCGCCCGCTCGAGGAATCAGCCGCCGGCGGCGCGCACGAGCAGAATCAGCAGACCCGCCAGCAGTGCGGTGCAGGGGAGGGTGAAGACCCACGCCAGCACGATCTTCCCGGCGACGCCCCAGCGTACCGCCGACAGCCGCCGAGTCGCCCCGACCCCCATGATCGTGCTCGTGATCGTGTGCGTCGTGGACACGGGCGCGCCGACGTGGGCCGCCCCCAGCAAAACGAAGGCCGCGGCCGTCTCGGCGGCGAAACCGTTCACCGGCTTCATGTGGTACATGCCCAAGCCGAGTGTCTTGATGATCTTCCAGCCTCCCATGGCCGTACCAAGCGCCATGGCGCTGGCTGCGGCGACGATCACCCAGGTCGGCACGTCGAAGGTCGTCAGGTAATCGGCGGAAACAAGGGCCATCGTGATGATGCCCATGGCCTTCTGCGCGTCGTTCGTGCCGTGGGAGAAGGCCATCAGCGCAGCGGAGGCGATCTGCGCCTTCCCGAAGATCTTGTTCACCGTCGTGGGTGAGGCGCGAGCGAATGACCAGTAGATCAGCAGCATGACGAATGCACCCACGGCGAAGCCTGCCAGGGGCGAGAGCAGGAGTGCCGTGAGCACCTTGAAGAGCCCCTCCGATTTCAGGACCGCGGCGCCGTGGGCTGCGACGACGGCTCCGACGAGACCGCCGATCAGCGCGTGCGACGAGCTGCTGGGCAGCCCCTTGTACTGGGTGAATAAGTTCCAGGAGATGGCTGCCACGAGCGCGACAACGATCACCACTTGATCCACCACCTCCGGATCGGCGATGTCTGTACCGATCGTCTTCGCCACCGCGGTGCCCCAGAACGCCCCGGCAAAGTTGAGCACCGCCGCCATGAGCACGCCTTGGAGCGGTGACAGAACCCGCGTCGACACCACCGTAGCGATCGCGTTCGCCGAGTCGTGCCAGCCGTTCGAGAAGTCGAACACGAGCGCGACGACGACGACCAGCACCACCAACGGGGGGAGATCAGGCATGCTTCACGAGGATGCCGTCCACCACGTGTGCCACCCGCTCGCACATGTCCACAGCCGCCTCGATCAGCTCGTACACGTCCTTCCATTTCAGCACCTCGACCGGAGACAGCCCCTCCTCTTCGAAGAGTCGTGACAGGGCGCCCCGGAACAGCGCGTCGCTTTCGTTCTCGATGCGGTGGATCTCGATCAGGTGCTCACGGATCTCCGCTTTCTTCTTCTTGTGTTCGTTGAGAACCCGGAACACGCTTTCGAGCTCCTCCACCGCCTTGAGCGAGCTGGCGCTGAGGGCCGCCGCGTCCGCCCGCGGGTTCTGGATGCCGTACATCCCGATCCGCTGACCCGCTTCCTCGAGATGGTCCATCACGTCGTCGAGATTTCGAGCGATGGCGTCGATGTCCTCGCGGTCGAACGGGGTCAGGAAGGTCCGATTCAACCGATCCAGCGTGTCATGCGTGATCGTGTCGGCTTCCTTTTCCAGCTCGCGCAGGCGCGCCAGGTGGATCTCCGCGGAGCCCGGGTCCTGCACGAGCCGGTCCAGGGTTCGTGCCCCCTCGACGATCGCCGAGCAGGTGCGCTGGAAGAACTTGAAGAACTTCTCTTCTCTCGGAATCAGCGCGGCCACGAGCGCCCTCCCTGCTGACTGGGGGATGACAACGACGGAATGTGCGGTGTGTTACAAATGTGTGAAGAAACATGCGGGAGGAGGGCCGTGCAAGAGAGTGGGGAGCAGGTGCTCACGTGCGGCAGGGGTGCGCGGATACGACGAGGAACCTGGGGGCCGGGCCGGGCGACCCTCGCCCGGCGCTAGCGGGAGTCGGGCACGCCCTGCATCTCCCGAGGGTCGGCGGAGGCTGCATCCGCCCCCGGCAGTCGTACGAGGAACTCGGTGCCTTCACCCAGGCGGCTGCGCACGGTGATGCGCCCGCCGTGGAGCAGGACGATGTGCTTCACGATCGCGAGCCCCAGGCCCGTGCCGCCGAGCTTCCGAGAGCGCGCCCGATCGACACGAAAGAAACGCTCGAACACACGGTCGAGGTCGGCCGCGGGGATGCCGCACCCGGTGTCGGCCACGTGGAAGACCATCGCGTCGCCGTCCGGAGCGGCCGAGAGCGTCACCCGACCGCCTCGTTCCGTGTGCTTCAGCGCGTTGTCCAGCAGGTTGCTGAATACCTGCTCTAGCAAACGCCGGTCGCCACGCAACGAGATGGCGGGCTGCGGGGCCCTCAGATCCAGCACGATCCCACGCTCGGCGGCCCTCAAGCGGAAGGCCTCCTCGACCGATGCAAGGAGCTCCGCCACACCGAGAACCTCGGGCCGGATCGGCGGTGCGGTGCTTTCGAGTGAGGAGAGGGCGAGGAGGTCGTCGACCAAGTCCGTAAGGCGGTCGGCGTGGCGGATGATGATCTCGGTGAAACGCCGCCGCTCCCCTTCGTCTTCCGCGCCCCCGATCAGGGTCTCCGCGCAGCCGCGGATGACCGTCACGGGCGTCCGGATCTCGTGGGACACGTTGGCCACGAAGTCCCTCCTCAGGGCCTCCAGCTTGTTGAGGCGGGTGATGTCGTGGAACACGGCCACCACCCCTGGTCCCGCACTGCCCCCCAGCGAGGCCACTCCCACTTCGAGCGTGCGCTCGAGGGGATGGGACAGCCGGACGGAGCCGCTCGTGCGCTCGCCGTTCCTCGAAGCCCGTGCGAGGATGTCCTCGAGGCCGGGGTTGCGCAGCGCCTCCAGCGACGTGCGGCCGATCGGCGGCCGAGCCAGGCCGAACATCGTCTGCAACGCGGCATTGGTCTGCAGGATCCTGCCTTTCTCGTCGGTCACGAGCACCCCCTCCACCATACTCTCGAGAACCCCGTTGAGGTGCTCCCTTTCGGCCAGCATCTCCGTGCGCTGCGCCGCGAGCTCCCCTGAGAGGCGATTC
>JACCXV010000284.1 GCA_013696835.1 Gemmatimonadota bacterium
ATGGGCTCAAGGAGCTCGGCTGCACCGTGGTCTCCATGCCCGAGGCCACCTCCGGTGACCTCCCCGCCACGCTCCGGAAGGTCGATCCCCACATCCTGATCGTGCGCGGAACGAAGGTCACTGCGGAGGCGCTGCTGGCCGGCACCAGTCTGGGCCTCGTCGTGCGGGCGGGTGCGGGAATCGACACGATCGACGTCGAGGCGGCATCGGCGGTGGGCATCTTCGTCTCGAATTGTCCCGGCAGGAACTCGATCGCGGTGGCGGAGCTGGTGATGGGATTGCTCCTGAGCTGCGACCGCCGCATCCCCGATCAGGTCGCCGACCTGCGGCAGGGGTCGTGGAACAAGGCGGAGTACGCGAAGTCGCGAGGCCTCCACGGCCGTACGCTGGGAATCGTGGGACTGGGCCGGATCGGGAGGGAGGTCGCCACGCGTGGCCTTGCCTTCGGGATGGAGATCGTGGCCTGGTCGCGGAACCTCACCTACGAGGAGGCGCGTCGGCTGGAGGTCACGTACGCGCAGACGCCCCTCGACGTGGCGCGCGTGAGCGACGCCGTCTCGATCCACGTGGCCGGCGGCGCCGAGACGGCCCGCGTGATCGACGCGGAGTTCCTAGCCGCCATGAAGCCCGGCGCCTACCTCGTCAACACGTCGCGCGGGAGCGTCGTGGACGAGGAGGCGCTGCGACGGGCGGTCCGGGAGAAGGGGATTCGCTGCGGCCTCGACGTCTTCCAGAACGAGCCTGCGTCCTTCGCCGGGCGCTTCGACGGCGCTCTCGCTGGAGAGGCGGGGGTATACGGCACGCACCACGTGGGCGCCTCCACCGAGCAGGCACAGGTCGCCATCGCCCACGAGGTGATCCGCATCGTGCAGGCGTTCCTCGAGACCGACGAAGTGCCGAACTGCGTGAACCGGCTGGCGCGCAGCTCGGCCACGCACGTCCTGTCCGTTCGGCACCACAACCGGCCGGGGGTGCTGGCGCACGTCTTCGCGGAGCTGGCGCGCGAATCGATCAACGTGGAGGAGGTGGAGAACATCATCTACCGGGGAGCGCAGGCCACCTGCGCCCGCATCCACCTGGACGGCGAGCCCGACGATGCGACGCTGGAGGCCATTCGGGCGGGAAACGGGGACATCATCAGCCTCTCCCTGAGCGAGATCGACTCCCATGTGTCCTAGCATCGACCCAGGGATCCCTGGGATCGACTCCCGTGCGCGATAGGATCTGGAACTTCGGAGCCAGACCGGCGGTGCTGCCCGAGCCGGTGCTGGAGGACCTCCGGCGCGACGTATGGAGCCTCGACGGCAGCGGCATCGGCATCCTGGAGCACAGTCACAGGGGCAAGGAGTTCAGCCGCATCCTGGAGGAGGCGGAGCGCGACTGCCGGGAGCTGGGTCGCATTCCGGACTCCTACCACGTGCTCTTCCTGCAGGGCGGGGCCTCGCTGCAGTTCGCGATGGTCCCCATGAACCTGCTCTCCCGCGGACGGACGGCCGACTACCTGCTGACGGACAGCTGGTCGCAGAAGGCGGCGCGGGAGGCGCGGCTCTTCGGCGACGTCCACGTGGCGGGGAGCAGCGAGGACCGCGGGTTCAGCTACATCCCGCCGCCCGAGCGCATCGCGTACTCGGCGGATCCGGTGTACGTGCACTTCACGAGCAACAACACGATTGCCGGCACGCAGTGGAGCGCCGAACCCGTTCCGCCGGCGGGAGTGCCCCTCGTTGCCGACGCATCGAGCGACATCTTCAGCCGCCCGATCGACGTGACGCGATACGGACTGATCTTTGCCGGTGCGCAGAAGAACCTGGGACCCTCGGGTGTCGTGTTGGTGATCGTTCGGGAGGATGTCGCGGTCGCCGCGCGCGAGGACGCGCCCGTCATTCTCCAGTACCGGACGCACGCCGCCGCGGGGTCGCTCTACAACACCCCTTCGACCCTCGGGATCTACGTCATGGGACGGGTTTTCCGATGGCTGAAGGAGATGGGTGGGCTGGAAGCTGTCGCCGAGCGGAATGCCGAGAAAGCCCGCCTGCTCTACGACTACCTGGACGCGAGCCGCACCTTCAGGGGAACCGCCGACACC
>JACCXV010000289.1 GCA_013696835.1 Gemmatimonadota bacterium
GACCCACGGTGGACCCCCCCCCGCTACCCGAGCTGTGCGCGGCGGTAAACGCCTTCCTCTGCCGTACGCCATGCCGTCTCGCGGGAATCTCGCTGGACGACCTGGCCGGGGAGACCGAACCCGTCAACCTCCCGGGAACGGACCTGGCAAGCTATCCCAGCTGGTCGCGCAGGATGCGCCTCGCGGTGGAGGAGTTGCGTACGGATCCGTACGTCCAGCGCGCGCTGCAGGGGCTCCCCGGGAGCCGGGCGCCGGCGCAGCTACCCGCGTGACCCTCAGGACTCGATCACCGCACCTTTCGCCACCACCACCAGCCCCGACTCGGTGACCGTGAAGCGCCGGGCGTCCTCCTCCGCGTCGTAGCCGATCCGGAAGTCGGCGGGGATGCGGACGCCCTTGTCGACGATGGCGCGGCGCACCATCGCGCGGCGGCCAACGTCTACGCCCGTCATGAGCACCGACTCCTCCACGTACGAGAAGCTGTGGATCATCACGCGCGGGTGCAGCACCGTGCGGTGGATGTGTCCGCCGCTCAGGATGCAGCCCTCGGCCACGAGCGAGTCCGTGGCGATCCCCAGCCGCTCCCCCTCGCGGTCCGCGAACACGAACTTGGCGGCCGGCAGGTGCGGATAGAGGCTGCGCACGGGCCACTGCTCGTTGTAGAGGTTGAAGACCGGCTCCACGTCCACCAGGTCCATGCTCGCCTCCCAGTACGCCTCCGGCGAGCCTACGTCCCGCCAGTAGCCGCGCTCGCGCTCCGACGTACCCGGCACGTCGTTCAGGTGGAAGTCGTACGCGTGCAGCTCACGCTCCGCCGTGAGTCGCGGCAGGATGTGCTTGCCGAAGTCCGTCTCCTCCGGGTTCAGCGACGTCTCCTGGAGGATGTCGATCAGCGCCCGACGGTCGAAGATGTAGTTCCCCATCGACGCGAGGGCGTGATCGGGCCGCCCCGCCATCGGGCTCGGCTCCGCGGGCTTCTCGTAGAAGGCGACCACCCTGCCGTGGGCGTCCACGTCCAGCACGCCGAACTCCCGGGCGTCCACCAGCGGCACCGGCACCGCCGCCACCGTTACGCGCGCGCCGACCTCCTGGTGGTAGGCGAGCATCTGCGCCACGTCCATGCGGTAGATGTGGTCGCCCCCGAAGACGCACACGTAGTCCGGCTCCTCGTCGAAGATCAGGCTGATGTTCTGGTAGACCGCGTCGGCGGTCCCGCGGTACCAGAAGGAGCCCATGCGCTGCTGTGCCGGGACGGTCTCGATGAACCCGCCCAGAGCGTAGTTGAAGTTCCACGCCCGTGAGAGATGCTCGTTCAGCGAGTTCGACTTGTACTGCGTGAGGACCTTGATGCGGGCGATGCCGGAGTTGACGAGGCTGGAGAGGACGAAATCGACGAGGCGGTAGCGCGCGCCGAACGGGACCGCGGGCTTGGCCCGGTCGCGGGTGAGCGGCATGAGGCGTTCGCCCCGCCCTCCCGCGAGGACCATCGCCATCACGCGGCTGGTCTGCGGCATCGGGGACCTCGGCGTCGAAGGACTGTGACGCGAACCGCCGTGGGGGATCGCGGTGGCGCACGAAGGTGTGGGGATCCGGAGGTGTGCGGATCCGGAGAGCTGCCGCGCCGGCAGCCAGTGGAGCTAGCGGGGCCCTCCGGGCGGGCCCTCCTCGTCGCCGCCGCCCACGCCGATGCTCCTGCGATACGCGTCGATGCACTCGGGGCACACCGAATCGGGCGGGAGGTCGCCGGGCGTGGGACGCCCGAGCGCCGCGTCTTCCGCGGGGTCGAGCCGGCGGCGCTCGATCTCCTCGTGCTCGCCGGCGGGGCCGTCCAGCGCGCGGCCGCAGATCCTGCAGGTCCGGAATTCCATCGCGGCCCAATAAACCCACGCCTCTGGCAAAGCGCAATCGAGGGGTCGCGCGGTGGCAGGGAGCCTTGAGCCGCTCCCGCCGGGCGCCTAGCTTGGGGGCACCACGCGCGCCCGCTCACCGCTCCGAACGAGGGCAACTCGCCGCTGCCATTGCCAGCTCCCGCTTCGCTCCTGTGCCTGGAT
>JACCXV010000306.1 GCA_013696835.1 Gemmatimonadota bacterium
CCGCCCTGCAGACGCTCCGCGACGGCTCGATAGAGCGTATCCGTCACGAGCGTGCTCTTGCCCGAGCCGCTGACTCCGGTCACGGCCGTGATCGCGCCGAGCGGGATTCGCACCCCGACGTCGCGAAGATTCCGCTCGCCTGCGCCCTCCAGGAACAGCGCGGCTCGCGAGCCGTTCGTTCCACCCCGCCCGTTCGGGGAGGCCAGGCTCCCGCGCACCCGGGCGGACACCGAGCGTGCTCCCGGCCGCCGCGGGAGCTCGCGGCGCCCGGTGAGATACGCCGCGGTGAGGCAGTCCGAGGCGAGTAGCGCGCGTTGGTCACCCGTGAAGACCACCCGCCCTCCGTGCTCACCGGCGCCAGGCCCGAGCTCGACGACCCAGTCGGCGGCGGCGATCACTTCCAGGTCGTGCTCCACGACGAGCACGGTGTTGCCGCGGTCCCGCAGCCGGCGCAGGATCGTCAGCAGGAGCTGTATGTCGGCGGCGTGCAGGCCGACCGAGGGCTCGTCGAGCACGTAGAGCGTGTCGGTCAGGCGCGCGCCGAGCGCGTTGGCGAGCCCGATGCGCTGCGCCTCGCCTCCCGAGAGCGTGCGCGTGAGCCGGTCGAGCGTGAGGTATCCCAGCCCGACCTGCTCCAGCACCTCGAGCCGAGAGTCGAGCTCCGCCAGGGCCAGCGCCCCGACCGCACGCTGCCTGGTAGCCAGGTGCGCGTGCGCGAGAAACGACCGCAGCCGTTCGACGGGCAGCGCCGAGAGCTCCGCAACCGAGGCCCCGCCGAGGTGCACGTACAGCGCCTCGGGCCGCAGGCGTGCCCCGCGACAGTCGGGACAGTCGGCCTGCTTTTGATAGCGTCGCAGGTAGAAACGCACGTACGCCTTGTACTTCTTGGACACCAGCGACTCCAGGAACGGGATCACGCCCTCGAACCCGCGGTCCCCGTGCAGCAGCCGCTCCCGATCCCGCGCGCCGAGATCCTGGAAGGACCGGTCGACGGGGATGCCCGCGCGCGCGCAGAACGCCGCCAGATTGCGGCGGCGCCCCGCGTAACGCGGTGCGTTCCAGGGGTGGAGCGCGCCTGCCGCAAGCGTGAGCGACGGGTCGGGGGCGATCATGTCGGCGTGGTACTCGAGCAGATTTCCGAAGCCGCGGCAGCGCGCGCAGGCGCCGTACGGGTTGTTGAAGGAGAAGAAGGCCGGCGAGGGCCGCGGGAAGCCGCGGCCGCAGCCGGTGCAGCGGAAGGACCGCGTGAAGCGCGCGGTCTCGCCCGCGGCACCGCCGAGCCGCGCCACGGCTTCTCCTTCGCCATGACGGAACGCCGTTGCCAGCGCGTCGGCCAGCCGTCCGGTCCAGTCACCGCCCACGATCAGGCGATCGGTCACTACCAGCAGCTCCGGGACGTCGAGCTCGCCGGCCGCCTCCTCCACCCGAAACTCGACGCCGTTCGCGATGGCACGCACGAAACCCAGCGCGATGAGGTTCTCACGGACGGTCTCGCCGCCGAGCCGCACCGACCGCGGCAGCGGGAACGCCACGTGCACGCGCGTTCCAGGCGGCAGCCTCGCCAGCCGCGCCACCGCCGTCTCGACGGTGTCGGGCTGCACGTCGAGCCCGCAGTCCGGACAGCGCGTCGTGCCTATGCGCGCGAAGAGCAGGCGCAGGTAGTCCGCCGCCTCCGTGGCGGTGCCCACGGTGGAGCGCGAGCTGAGCGTCGGGTTGCGCGGCTCGATCGCGACCGTGGGAGGCACGTTCTCGATGGCATCGATGTCGGGCCGGTCCAGACGATCCAGAAACTGCTTCGCGTAGGCGGAGAGGGACTCGACGTACCGGCGCTGCCCCTCGACGTGCAGGGTGTCCAGCGCGAGCGACGACTTCCCCGACCCGCTCACGCCGGTCAGCGCGATCAGACGGCCGCGGGGCAGCTCGAGGTCGAAGCCGGTGAGGTTGTGCTGGCGTGCGCCGCGCAGGCGCAGCGGGGCGGGCATGGCCTAAGATTCTCGGACGGGGCGGCCCTTCGCAAATCGCGGGCGGCGGACGAAGCCGCGGGGGCCGACCTCGACGCGGGCCGGCGCGGCCGCGACGATCGACCGTGGGCGGCGATTGTGCCACGGCGCGCGGCGATTGACGGGCGACGGCCGCCGCCCGCACCTTCCTGCTCCCAACGCTCCACACCACTCCGAGGAGACATGCCCCCGCTCCGAGACCGCGGTCCCAGATCGCCGGAGCAGGCCGCCGTCCTCCAGGAGTCCCTCCGCCACATGGATGCGCTCTACCGCGCCGCACTGCGCATGACGCGCGATCCCGTCGACGCCGAAGACCTCGTCCAGACCACCTACCTCAAGGCGATCCGATCGGTGGCCAGCTACCGGGAGGAAGCGGGGATGAAGGCCTGGCTCTTCCGCATCCTGACGAACGCCTACATCGACCGCTATCGCCAGCAAAGGCGGACGCCCGAGACCGTGGAGCTCGACGAGGCGGCCGAGCCCGGACTGTACGATCTGTTCCTGGAGGGAGGAAACCAGCCGGAGGACGCCGGCCGGCGGATCGCGGGCGGGTGGAGCGAGCGGGAGCTCGACGAGTTCCTGCGGGCGTTCGTGGGTGACGAGGTGAAGAGCGCCCTCGACGAGCTTCCCCCCACCTTTCGCCTGGTGCTGATCCTGCGGGAGGTCGAGGGCTTCTCCTACAACGAGATCGCCGAGATCACAGGCGTCCCCGTGGGTACCGTGATGAGCCGCCTGTTCCGGGCACGCAGGGCAGTGCAGGCTCGGCTGGCAGCATATGCCCGGGGGCATGGCTACGCTGCCGCTGAGCCGCCCAAGGCGCGGCCCGAACGGCCCCGGCCGTGAAGGTCTGGACGCGACGGTCCGGACGACGTCGCAGCCATGCGCAGGTGCGTTTCCACCGGCGTGTCGTCCGATCCACTCAACGCAGGGAGGCTACGCCGTGAAAGATCGCGCGCCGAGACACCCGTGACTTCGCCGAACGCTCGGGACCAGGAGCTGTTCGTGAACTGCAAGGCTTGCGGCTTCGCGCTCGCGACCGGGCTGCGAGCACATCCCCCTGCCGGAGACGTTCCGGCAGCCGGGATGCGCGGGCACCGCTGCCCCAGGTGCGGCCGGATCGCGGCCTACGCCCCAGAGGAGTACTCCCGGCGCGAGTGAGCGGGCTAGCGGGTGGGGGGATGTAGCGATCGGAGCAGGGCTTCGACCGCCTCGTGGTCCTCCGACGTGGGCTGAGGCTCGTGGGAGGGCACCGGATGGCGGTCGGGCTCGACGCGGCGCCGAGGGGGCTGCACCGGCGTCTTGCGGCGCTGCCGCCGCCCGTTCAGCCACAGCATCGTCAGAACGACCGAACCGGCAAAGATCAGGACCGCGAGAGCCAGCACGGCGAGGGGGTTCACGCGAGGGCCATGGGGGTCGACCGAGGGCTGACGTCCGGGGCGAGGCAGCGCGGAGAACAGCCTCAACCTAGCCGGGTGGCGAGAGGGCCGCAAGAAAACGGTGGGAGGGAAGAAGCGTCAGCCGGCCAGGTCGATGTGGACGATCCACCAGCGTCCGTCGAAATGGACGAAGCGGAATCTGTCCGCTCCGATCGACGTCGCGGCGCAACGCCGCACCCATACTTCGGCCCAGTCACCCTCGAGCCTGATGGTCGCCTCTTCGACGAGGGGCCCCGCCTTCGACCCGCATCCCGATGCGCCATCGGTTGCAGGCGCGGATCCGATCAGGCGCACGGGGCGGGCAGCGCGCGGCGGGCTTACGAGCGCCTCCGGGGCGGTGCGATGAGCTACCACCTTCGCCGGCAGGATGTTCACGGACAGCGCGTTCCAGTCTCGATGGGCCAGGCTGAAGTAGAACGCCCGGAGCGTCGTGCGAAGCTGCGCCTGGGGGGAGTCGGACTGCGTGAGCCCTTGCTGGGCAGGCGCGGGAAGGGCCGTGGCCATGAGCACTCCAACGAGCGCGATGACAGCCGGACGAATCGGCATCTTGTCCTCCACAAGGGTGCAGATCTAGCCCGCGTCTCACCTGCGGGTGTCGGGGAACGCGATCGGCCAGTCTACCCTCGCTCGTAGCCTCTCACACTCCGAATCTTGCTTTCAAACTCATGGTACGCAGCGGCTACGAGCGGTTGCGTCAGGCTGCAGTCATCGCACCAATGCCTGTTCCACGATTTCCAGGGCCGTGCGGAAACCGTCGAGCTGGTCCTCCTGAACGCTCCGGAGGTTCGCTGCCGACAGCCGCACAGCACGAAGGATGTGGTGGAATTCGGGGTCATCCAGGAGCACAGACACATCAGGCACGTGTTCTAGCGGCCGTGGCACGCCCAGGTCTCAACGAAAACAAGAGGCTTGATCGGCAGGCCATCGAGTTCTGCGCACCGCAGCGCAGGGGGCGCGATGAGCTCTCCGTGCCCGTGAATTTCAGTGGTTGGTCATCCCCAAAATCCTTCTACAGCCAAACCGGTGTCTTTACGCTTGCGAGGGTGCGCGGTCGCTGGCAGGTCGCGGTCTATGACCTGCTCGATATCCGGGACGCCGAGGTCATCGATCCTGGAG
>JACCXV010000319.1 GCA_013696835.1 Gemmatimonadota bacterium
GGTGTCGAGACGACGGAGGGCAAGACGGCTCGCAAGAGGAAGGTCGTGGCCGCGGTGAAGGAGGCAGCGGAGAAGCTGGGCAACTCCCCCGCAATCTGCCGCGCGTCCTATATCTACCCCATGGTGCTCGACAGCTTCGAGCGCGGGCGAGTCGTGGAGCGGTATTTCGAGGACGTGGAGGAGCTGGTTGCCCGCCGGAGCCCCGGTCTGCACGGGTCGGAGAAGGCGCTGCTGAAGCTCCTGCGCCAGCGGGCGAGCTCCGCCTGAGCCCGCCGCCCGCGGGAGCGAGTGATGGGGCGTGAACTTCGTGCCCTGCCCGGGCGGTAGATCTTACCTCTCGCCGCCTCTCCCGGCGTCACCGGTCTTCTGATCCGAAGCCGCCGTAGGAGCGGAACGCTTTTTGCACTCGCGCTGCGTGGGGGCTGAGGCCTCCGCTGGCGAAGCCCGCATACGCCTCCGACAGCCGCGCCGCTCCGGCGCTCTACCCACCCGCAAACGATCGTGCGAGTCCCGCTCCCCTTGGAGATCCAATACCACACGTGGCCAGTCCTACGGACCCACTCCAGCCGCATGGCAATCGCGCGCGCTGCGCCGTGCGCGCGCGCGCGGCCGTGCCGCTCGAGCTCTGGGGCGGTGTCGAATGCACGGTCAACCGCGTCGGGGACCACTACCTGGACCAGGTGGAGCGCACCGGACACGGTGCCCGCCTCGAAGATCTGCAGCGCTTCGCCGAGCTCGGGATACGCGCGATGCGCTACCCCGTCCTCTGGGAGCGCATGCAGCCGGTGCCGCACGCCGAGCCCGACTGGGCGTGGTCGGACACGAGGCTGCAGTGCCTGCGCGAAGCGGGGGTGCGGCCCATCGTCGGGCTGGTCCATCATGGAAGCGGCCCGCGACATACCAGCCTGGTGGATCCCTCCTTTGCCACGGGGCTCGCGGCGTATGCGCGCGCGGTCGCCGAACGCTATCCGTGGGTCGCCGACTACACGCCGGTCAACGAGCCGCTGACCACGGCACGCTTCAGCGGCATGTACGGGTACTGGTATCCGCATGGGCACGACGGCCGCACGTTCGCTCGCGCGCTGATCGTACAGTGCCGCGCAATCTCCCTCGCCATGCGCGAGATACGCGCCGTGAATCCCGCGGCACGCCTGCTGCAGACCGAGGATCTGGGCAAGACGCACGGCACGCCGCGCCTGGCATACCAGGCAAGATTCGAGAACCACCGCCGCTGGTGGAGCTTCGATCTGCTCTGCGGCCGAGTGGATCGTGGTCACCCGTTGTGGGACTACCTCCGCTGGGTCGGCATCTCGGAGCGCGAGCTGTCGCCCTTCCTCGAGGAGCCGTGTCCCCCAGACGTCCTGGGCGTCAACCACTACCTCACGAGCGAGCGCTTCCTCGACGAGCGACTGCACCGCTACCCGCGCTCCACGCACGGAGGGAATGGCCGCGATGTCTACGCCGACGTGGAGGCGGTTCGGGTGCTGGCGGGAGGGCCGGCTGGTCTGCGCTCCCTGCTGAGGGAGGCGTGGAGGCGCTACCGCATCCCGCTGGCGGTGACCGAGGCGCACCTCGGTTGCACGCGCGAGGAGCAGATGCGCTGGTTCGCCGACGTCTGGCACCACGGTCTCGCGCTCCGGCGTGACGGAGTCGATCTCCGGGCGGTCACCGCGTGGTCGCTGCTGGGGGCGTTCGACTGGTCCAGTCTCGTCACGCGGACTGCGGGCGAGTACGAGCCTGGGGCCTTCGACGTGCGCGCGACGGACCGCCCGCGTGCGACGGCCCTTGCGCGCATGCTCCCCGTGCTCGCCGCGGGGCGCACACCGCACCATCCGGTGCTGGATCAACCCGGCTGGTGGCACCGCCCCGATCGGCTTTCCTACCCGCCGTACGTGGCGCGCAATGGGCGCACCGCACGCATCCTAGGCGGGCAGGAGCCACAGGCCGGGGCGCGGACCCTGCTCGTTACCGGGGCGGCCGGCGCGCTGGGCTCCGCGTTCGTGGAGGCGTGTCGCATTCGCGGCCTGACCCACCACGCGCTGGCCCGGCCGCAGCTCGACATCATGGACGCAGCCGCCGTGGAGGCGTTCTTCACCCTTCGCCGCCCATGGGCCGTCGTGAACGCCGCGGGCTTCTCCAGTGCGGATGCGGCCGAGCGCGAGCCGGAGGGCTGCTGGAGCGTCAACGTCGGCGGCGCTTCGATCCTTGCGCACGCGTGTGCGCGTCACGGTACGGCGCTCGTGACCTTCTCCTCCGACCTGGTCTTCGACGGGGCACGTGCGCCCTATCGAGAGAGCGACCCGCCGTCGCCCGCGAGCGTCCTCGGCGGCTGTCAGGCAGAGGCGGAAGCGCTCGTGCGTGCGGCCCTGCCCTCGGCGCTCGTCGTGCGCACCGCCGCCCTGTTCGGGGCACCCGAGCGTGCGAGCTTCCTGACCGAATCCCTGGAGATTCTCGCACGCGGTGGAGTCGTCCCGGCGGCGGCGGACGTCGCCGTTTCCCCGACGTACGTTCCCGATGTCGTGCGCTGCGTGCTCGACCTGCTCATCGATGGGGAAGCGGGTGTGTGGCACCTCGTGAACCCCGGCGCCATCACATGGGCCGAACTGGCGCGCAAGGCAGCCGTGCTCGCGGGCCTCGACGGGGACCGCGTGGAGCCGAGACCCGCATGGTCGCTCGCCAGGGCGGGATGCCGCGCCGGCTCGACCGAGCTCACCAGCGAGCGCGGACTTCTCCTGCCGAGTCTCGAGCACGCTCTGGAGCGGTGGGCCCAGGCGGCCGATCTCAGGCGCAGGTTTGCGGCGCTGAGTTCCGTGTCCCTGCGCTCGCGCATCAGCTGAACGAGCGCGTCCCTGGCCACGGGTCGCTTGCGGAGAGAGGCTCCGCCACTCCCACCTCTCCCTCATCGGCGGAAGCTTTTATACGGAGATCCTAGAAAAAACTACGCGTGCGGTTGTCCGAGGCGCGCGCTGCGGGGTGGAATCACTCGTTTGCCCCGGGGAAGCGGGCGGGCACCCGTAGTTGCGGCCGCTGGTACATCTCTTGCTCTCTACCCCTCGGCGGCTTCCGTTCCCACCGCCGCCGCTTCACCCAGGGCGCCATAGCCAGATCGCCGAACGTCGCGTCCATCGCGCGGCCGGTGGGAACTCCGTCCAAAAAGCCCGGAGACGACCATGACTGTGCCCCACACCCCCTCCGCGTCGGCACGCAAACTCGAGAACCACCGGGCGGAGCTCTCCGCGCCGGTGGAATTCCCGATCGTCGTGCATTGTCACCTGCGCTGGTCGTTCGTGTGGCAGCGTCCGCAGCAGACGCACTCGCGGCTCGCCGTGGATCATCCGGTGCTGTTCCTGGAGGAGCCGGTATGGCAGCCCGAGTATTCGGCCGTGCGACTGGATCTCGACGAACCGTGGCCCAACGTCACCGTCGCCCAGCCCCAGCTCCCCGCGTCGCTGAGGGAGCGCCCCCGCGCCGCGGAGGCAACCGTGCTCGAGCTGCTGCGCGAGGCGCTGGACGGCCCGCTCGGACGCCGCTTCTCGGATGCCGTGCACTGGCTCTACACGCCACTCATGGAAGTTCAGCTGGATGCGTTCTCGCGGCGGGCGGCCGTGGTGTACGACTGCATGGACGAGCTCTCGCAGTTCGCGCACGCCCCCGAGGGACTGATCGAGCGCGAGCGACGTCTCCTGCAGCGCTCCGATCTCGTGTTCACGGGCGGCACCGAGCTCTACCGGTCCAAGAGCAGGCTCCACCCGCGCGTCCATGCCTTCGGCTGCGGGGTCGACTTCGAGCACTTCGCCGCCGCGGCTGACCTCGAGCCGGCTCCGGAGATCGCGGCGCTGCCGCGACCTCGTTTCGGTTATGTGGGTGTCATCGACGAGCGTCTCGACTATGATCTGCTCGAGCGCGTCGCCCGTGCGAATCCCGACGGATCTCTGGTGATGGTGGGGCCTGTCATCAAGGTAAACCCCGGCGAGCTGCCGCGTCCGTCCAACGTGCACTACCTCGGCGCGCGGCCCTACGACGCGCTCCCGGCGTGTCTAGCGGGGTTCGACGTGTGCCTCATGCCGTTCGCCTTGAACGCGGCGACGGAGTTCATCAATCCGACCAAGACGCTGGAGTACCTTGCCACGGGCAAGCCGGTGCTCAGCACCCCCGTGCGCGAGGTCGTGCGAAACTTCGGGCACCTGGTCCACGTGACCGATCGAGACGCCTTCGTCGCGCGCCTCGGCCGGCTGCTGGAAGGAGACCGGCTGGACTCGCGTGCCGGCCTGGAGACCGCCCGGCGCGCTTCGTGGGAGAGCGTTGTGTCGCGCATGGAGGAGCTCGTCGAGGACGTCCTGGCGGCTCGCGGAGACACGTCGATCGTGCGCGTGCGCGACCAGCGCCACGTGGGCGGCGTCTCCGCGTGATCGAGGTGGCATGAGTGCAGAAGGGGGGCGCATGAGACGCGTGGTGATCGTCGGCGCGGGGCCGACCGGGCTGGGAGCCGCGCACAGGCTTCAGGAGCTCGGTCACGACGATTTCATCCTGCTCGAAGGGCGCTCGGGTCCCGGCGGTCTCGCGAGCAGCGAGGTGAGCCGCAACGGCTTCACCTACGACATCGGCGGGCACGTGCTGTTCTCTCACTTCCGCTACTTCGACGAGCTCTTCGACCGCGTCCTCGGCGACGAGTACCAGGAGCTGCAGCGCGAGGCGTGGGTGTGGATGATGGACCGGTTCCTCCCGTATCCCTTTCAGAACAACATCAAGCATCTGCCTCGGGACGTCGTCCTCGCCTGTGTGCTGGGCGCCATCGAGGCGCAGGCACGGGAGCGTGCCCAGCCGTTCACCAGCTTCGAAGAGCTGATCTACGGCGTCTTCGGCAAGGGCATGGCCGAGGCCTTCATGATGCCCTACAACTTCAAGGTGTGGGCTCATCCCCCACGCATGATGGGGACCGGCTGGATCGGTGAGAGGGTGCCCGTGGTGAACCTGGAACGGGTGCTCGGCAACGTGATCCACGACCGCGACGACTTGTCGTGGGGACCCAACAACACCTTCAAGTATCCGCTGCACGGGGGCACGGGCGGGCTTTTCGAGCGTGTGGCCGCGAGGGTCGACGGGCGCATCCGCTACGAGAGCCAGGTCGTGGGAATCGATGCGCGCCGCAAACGCCTGCGTCTGGCGGACGGGCAGGAGGAGGAGTACGAGCAGCTGATCAGCACGATGCCGCTCGACCTGCTCGTCGGTCTGCTCGGGGACGCGCCGACCGCGGTCACGCAGGCCACCCAGATGCTGCTGCACTCGGGGAGCGCGGTCGTGGGCGTCGGCGTTCGGCAGCCGTGCCCGTCCTCGAAGTGCTGGATGTACTTCCCCGAGCCCGACTGCCCGTTCTACCGGGTCACGTACCTTTCGAACTACTCGCCCGAGGTCGTGCCGGACGCACGCACGCACTACTCGCTGCTCGCGGAGGTGTCGCGTTCGGTTTACAAGCCGGTGAGCCTCACGTCGGTGGTCGAAGAGGTGCTGGATGGTTTCGTTAACACGCGCCTGCTGAGCCCCGCCGACCTGGCCGACGTCGTGGACACGCACCTGATCGTTCGGGAGTACACGTACCCGATCCCCACGCTGCGTCGTGACGAGGCACTGGCCGTCATCCAGCCGTACCTGGAGAGCTTCGACATCTACTCGCGTGGCCGATTTGGCGCCTGGAAGTACGAGATCGGCAACATGGATCACTCGGTGCAGATGGGAGTGGAATGCGCGGAGCGCCTCGTCCGCGGCACGCCGGAGCTGTGCTTCCGCGACCGGATCCTTCCCAAGAGCGAGCAGGAGCTCGGCTTGCTGCCGGAAACCGTCCTGCCCCCGAGGCCACTGCCGGCGGGGGTTCGGGCGGGCGTGCGAGCGCGTCGAAGGGCGGCCGCCTCGGCGTGAGATCGACCTTCCCACCCCCAGGAAGCGGGGAAGGGGAGAGAGCGAGCGGTCGCGGGGAGTCGCTCCGCGCCGCGAACATCCTTGAAAAGGAGACTCGAGATGGCGGACAACGCGCAGGAACTGTTCGAGCATGAGCTGAAGGACGTCTACGACGCCGAACACAAGATCGTCAAGGCGCTGGCCAAGATGTCCAAGGAGGTCGAGGACGAGAAGCTTGCGCAGGGTTTCGAGCAGCACCGTCAGCAGACCGAGGGCCAAATCGAACGCCTGGAGCAGGTCTTCGAGCTCATCGACACGCGCCCGCAGCGCGAGCCCTGCGCCGGCATCGATGGCCTCATCCGGGAGTACACGAAGTTCGTGCGGGAGGAGAAGCCCGAAGGCCCGGTGCTGAACGTGTTCGCCGCCAGTGCGGCCAAGAAGGTGGAGCACTACGAGATCGCGTCATACAAGGGTTTGATCGAGCTGGCCCAGCAGCTCGACGAGACCGACGCCGTGGAGCTGCTGCAGCTTAACCTCCGCGAAGAGGAGCAGACGCTGACGAAGCTCGAGCGGGTCGGCAAGCAGCTCGGGCAGCAGCTCGCGACGGCGTCCGAAGAAGCCTAGAGACAACCCCGATTGCGACAGCGTGCATCGAACGGGGCGTCGCCGTGGCGCCCCGTTCGCGCTGGATCGACTCTACGGTCAGGATGTGGCCGCGGGTCGGCTGGACGCCCCGCGGCGCTGGCGCTAGCTTTTCTGGCTCGCGAAGCCTGATGAATCCCCACTCGGAAGCCGCGCCATGCCTGTGAAGACCCGCAAGCGGACGACGCGGATCTCGCGTCGCGAGCTGAAGCGCGACCCGTTCGTCGACCACGTGTTCGACTGGGCGCTGTGGACGCGCGAGAACGTGCGCGCGCTCACCGTGGCCGGGGCGGCATTGATGGTGCTGGTGGTCGCGATGGTGATCTGGCGCATCACGCGGGCCAACGAGTCGCAGCAGGCGGCCGTGAGGTATCAGGAGATCTTCGGGGCCTACGCGGCGGGCAACTACCAGCTCGCCGCCAACGACTTCCGGCAGTTCCGAGGGCAGTACGGCAAGTCGGCCTACGGCGACGACGCCACCGTGTATCTCGCCAATTCATACGTGCAGGCCGGCGACCACGGGGCCGCGATCAAGGTGCTGCGCGACTTCGACGCCGAGCACGGCGATTCGCCTCTGCGGCACGCCTCAGCCATGCTCCTCGGTACGGCCTACGAGGGGAGTGGCGATTGGGTGAAGGCCGCCGAGGCCTTCGTCTCGGCGCGCCAGAAGGCGAGCTTCGACTTCGAGCGGGTGGACGCGCTCATGGCCGAAGCTCGTGTACGTGTCGCGGGAGGGGCCGAGGAGGGCGGCATCGAGGCGTATCGCTCCGTGGTGGAGAGCTTCGGCGAGTCACCACGCGCACAGGAGGCGCGCGTGCGGCTCGCCGAGCTCACGGCGAAACCGCTGCGCGCTGCGGTGGCCGCGGCTGGCGATTCAGCGCCTTCCGAGGGAGCGAGCAGCGAGAAGCCCTGAAGCAGGCTCGGGCACGCGAGAGCGATGCGGCGCAGGGCATCGACGGCGAGGATCGACAGCACGAGGGAATGTTGGAACGCCGCCGGGGAACCGGCGGCGTCTTGCTGTCAGGGGGTGGCCCCCTGCGCGGAGACGCGCGAGCGTTCCAGGGCCTGCTCGATGCCGGGGCCGAACGTCTCCTCGGGCACGATTCCATCCGGAATCGACTTGTACAGCGTGGCGAGCCGGATGGGCAGCGAGCAGCCTCCGCAGGGACAGGGCAGACTGACCTGCAGGCTCTGGGGTTCTCCGTAGTTGAGAACGTGCCCGAGCAGCTTGCCGCAATTCCGGCAGGTGACCATCAGCCGCTGCGAGCTAGTCCTGAGTCCGCCGACATTTATCATTTGAGCTCGGCCGAAGCCGCAGTTTGAGAACCGTGCACGAAGGATTGAGCCCCGCGGAGAAGAGGCGAATAATGTCCGCACCGCCGTATCGAAGTCAAGAAAGGCTCGTCGAGCATTGCAGAAGGATTTGTAGACAAAGCGTGAACGGCGCCTGGCAGGGCCTAGATGCATGTCGCATAAGATAGATTATGTAAACTTGCGCGTGTCTGGCGCAGGCGGGCATTCCTTAGGGCCCGACAGCAACGTTTCCCCTCCTGTGCTTCCTCCATCGCTCGTGACGCCTCTTTGACGATCACGGCGCCACTCAAACCGCATGCGACCCTGCACTGGCGGAGCGGCGCCTGTCGCCGGCTTTGCGCGCGACTGCTCGCTTGAAGTCCTCGTGAGTGGAGAGCGTGAGAGGACGATCGCGTCGGCCTATGCGGCGCAGGCCTGGATGGAGTGCGGGAGAGGTCGCTCCCCAGAGGCTTGGACAGGCTCGAAGACGGCGAGGTAGCCACTTCCCTTGGCCAGGTCGTGCGTCGAGACGTGACGGTATCCCGCGGCTCTGAACTCGCACCGCAGAAGCAGCTTCGGCGTACCGTGCCGGGACGTCTTGCGATCCAGGTCCACCACGCCCACTCGCGCCCCCGATCTCAAGGCCGGAAGCAGATTGTACAGCAAGCCGTAGGGCTGCGCGACCTCGTGGTACATGTGAACCAGGATGGCCAGGTCGATCGAGGAGGGCGGCAACCGCGGATCGTGTGCGTCGCCGAGGCCGAGCCGCACGTTGTCGAGACCCTCGCGCTTCACGCGACCAGCAAGCTTCTCCAGGTACTCCGGCATGATGTCCTGCGCGAGCACTGTACCGCCGGGACCCACACGACGTGACAGCCTCAACGTGTAGTACCCGCTGCCCGCACCGATGTCGGCGACGCGCATGCCTTCGCGCACATGCAGCAAGGACATCACACGTTGCGCTTCGCGTGCCTTGTCACGCGTGCTTTCATCGGACCACGTGTCCGTGGTGATGCCGGCCACCGGACGGTCGGGAGCGGGAAACGCCGTTGCCGGCACTCCCGGAGGCCCCAGAGCTACCAGGCGCCTCGTGGGCCGCAAGGTGTCCACCGCGGAGCCAGCGGCCTCCCGGGAGGCTCCGCGCGCGCCTTCGCGCGTCAGGCCTGGAGAGGGCGCCGGTCTGGATTGCGCAGGCTGCGCCCGCGCGCTTCCGTCGGCGGGTGCCGCGGGGGGTCGCGGCGCGGGGGTGCCCCCGCACGCGCCGAGAGCGGCGAACGCGAGGAAGGTGGCTACTGCGTGCGTCAGCGAGTCCCGGGGGCTGGGCTCGCGAACCCTCATCGCGTTTCGCTCGTGTGCTTCCGACCTTGCGCGAAGGTATCGCCGAAGAAGTCGCCCTCGTTCCAGGTAGGACGGTGGGGATCGTTCGCGATCTCCAGGCCGATCAGGAACTGCAGTTGGGCGTGACGGGCTCCGCCCTCGAGATCCATGGGCTGCTCCATGTCGTCGCTCGGTGCGTGATACCGTGTGCGCATCCACTCCTGGAAGACCTCGCTTCCCGTCGCGCCGGAATCCGCCCTCTCGAAGCCCTGCATCACGAACAGCGAAGGAATTCCCTGTCGGATGAAGGAGTACTGGTCGCTACGGACGAAGAAGACCTCCTCCGGCGCGGGATCCGGGCTGAGCTTCAGCCCGAGCTTCCGTGCCGCACGCTCCGCGGCGCCTCCCAGGCTCGAGTGCTGAGATCCGTGAGCTACCATGTCCGCCGGCGAGAACAGGATGCCGAGGCCGTCGACGTTGACGTTGGCCACGATATTCTCGATCGGCAGGGTGGGGTGTGTCGCGAAGTAATCGGATCCCAAAAGCCCCTTCTCCTCTCCCGTCACAGCCAGGAAGAGGATGGAGCGCGAAGGGGGGCGCGGCAGTCGCGCGAAGGCGCGCGCGATCTCCAGCAACGCGGCGCTCCCCGACGCGTTGTCGAGTGCCCCGTTGTGGATCGAGTCACCGTTCACGGGCTCCCCCACTCCCAAGTGGTCGAGGTGGGCCGTGTAGACCACGACCTCGTCGCGCAGCCGCGGGTCGCCGCCGCGCAGGAGCCCCGCCACGTTCGGGCTCTCCAGTCGGGCGTGGCGCGTACGCGTCCGCACGCGGATCCGAACGGGAAGGTCGAAGGTCGGCGGCTTGCCCGTTTCCGCGTCGCGAAAGACGTCCCCGAGCGCCCGTGGTGCACCCTGGAAGAGCGCCTCGGCGCCGGAGGCGCTGAGCGTCGCGGCGGCACCGACGGTGGGAAAAGCGTCGCGTGGCGAACCGTCTTCCTGCAGCCAGCGAAGGCTCGGGAACCTCGATCCCTGCACCATGCGCTCCCAGGGGAAGACTTCCGACGGCAACCGCATCATCAGCACGCCGACGGCGCCGCGTGACACGGCGTTGGCGAGCTTCTCGCGGGATGCCGCATGGTGGGCCCGATGCGTGGGTGGCAGTGTGGGTGGACCGCGCCGCAGCACGGCCACGACCTTTCCGCGCACGTCGAGCCCGGCGTAGTCGTCGTAGCCCAGCTCGGGAGCGGTGACCCCGTAGCCCGCGAACACCACCGGTGCCGTCACGTCCGACCTCTCCCTCGTGAAGTGCGGCGCCAGGTAGAAGTCCTGCCCTTCCCGAAGCTCCTGCCGAACACCCTCGCGAATCAGCACGAGCGAGCCTTCCCTGGGCACCACCTCAGCCCGCAGCAGCGGCACCGGCTGCTCGTAGGACGCCTCGCCCCCCGGCTCGAGGCCCAGGCCGGCGAACTGCGAGGCGACGTAGCGTGCCGCCAGCGAATAGCCGCGTGTGCCGGTGTCCCTTCCTTCGAGGAGGTCGTCCGCCAGGAACGACATGTGCGCGCGCAAACTTGCGGCCGTGATGGAGGGCACAGCCGAATCCGCTCTCGCCGTGCTACGGCCGGCGGCGGCGGAGGTCGCCCTCTCTTCCCTTTCGGAGGGGTCCGATTCGGAGTGGTCCGAGCATGCGATCGCCGCGAGGGAAGCTGCAACCATCAGCGTGCGGGGCGAGAAAGGCTTCATGAGGCTGGTTCTTCCTACGTTGAGTGGATGTCAGAAGACGGTCTCGGTCCAGGTCCAGGCCTCCACGGGAGATCCCGCAGCCGTGGCAGGCATGAAGCGGGAGCGCCGAGCGGCAATGGCCGCAGCCTCGTCGAGAGCCGGCATACCGCTGCTACGCAAGATGTTAGTCGCTATTACATCCCCCGCTACATCAACATGGACCCGCAGCTGGACCGTCGCTCCCCTAGCAGCGCCGGGATCGACCTCGCGGGGAACGGAGGGGACCGCCATGTGGATCGGCACGGGACCGGTGCTCTCCGCATCGCCGGTGTTGGCGCCGGCTGACGCCGGGCTTCCGTCACCCTCACCGTACTTCCCCTCGGCGTACTGTCCCTCGGTGAATTGCGCCTCGGCGTACTGCCCATCCAGTCCCCTGTTGGCCGCCACCTGCCCGTATGTCGACGCTTGTGTTCCGCCGCCGTTCCACGCCTCCAGCGAGCCCTGTTCCTCCTGCTCGGCCGACGCCACAACCCCGACATCTTCCCGCTCAGAGGAAGGCGGTGGTGACTGGACAGGCTCGGAGGCGGATGATGGGGCCTTGACCGGCCTGGAATGGGATGGGGTGGCGATCTCATCTGGCTCGGCTCGGTCACCGGTAGCCACGTCTCGTCCCTGTGCGGGGGTCGAGGCATCGACGGACATCGAGGTCGCCCGCAGGAGGGTGATCGGGACGATCGCACTACTCGCGGTCCCGCCGTGCGAACGTGGATCTCCCCGCCCGAGCGGTTCGCGACGCGTTGGCAGACCTGCGCCGGCTGCGAGGACGACGAGAAGGAGCGCGTGCAGGCCGACCGACCCGAGCAGCGGGTGGCGCACGAGGCGCTGGCTCACGGACCCAGCTCCAGCAGCGCGCGACGCTCGACCTCGACTCCCGTGACCAGATCCTGCACGACTGCCGTGACCGTGTAGGTGCCCGGCAGGAGAGCGCTCAGGTCCAGCGAGATCGTCTCGAAGGTGGACAGAAGAGGTCCGGGTCTTTCTTTCTCGAACGCGAGCGACACGCCATCCGGGCGCTCTTCCGCCTCTCCCGCGGCGGCCCCGAAGATTCGCTGCAGCAGGCCACGCCTCACCGGCCGGTCGGAGCTGACGCGGTACTCGACGCGATACCGGACGCGGCCGGTTCCCAGCGGGCGCAGCTCGTAGATCTCGTAGTAGAGGGAAAGCGGTACGCGCCGCGACACGCGAGGCTGAACCAGAGGATGCAGAGCCAGGCCAGCGCGGGTCGGGGCCGCGGGGTCGGCGCTGGCCGGCGTCACGCGGCTCGCCAGCAGGAGATCGCTCATCTGCAGGCCGTCCCCGGCATAGGATGGGATTTCGATCTGTCCCCTTCCGAGGGCCACCGACGAAGCATCCGGAGTCTCGACCTGCACGGCATAGGCATGGTCCCCCGCGTAGGTCGAGAGCTCGAAGGCCCCCGCAAAGGGTGCTGACCCTCCCGCTCTGGCCGGCGCGAGGTCATTCGGCGACAGCGTGTCGGTGAGCCCCAGCAGCTCTGCGTAGGCTTCGTCGTAGAGCTTCATCCGGGCCAGTACTCTGCTGGCAGACGGGGAGCCGGGCATCAGACTGGAATCGGATGCAGCCTCCCAGGCCAGCAGCAGGTCCGTCCGGGAGCGATCCGCGAGGCTGCGGAACGTGAAGGGCCGGGCCTGCAGCGGCAGGATGGCCGGGCCGCCGGATGGGACGAACGTATCGGTGGACAGCCCCACCAGCGTGTTCGCGACCCCTTCCTGACCGGCGTGACCCACCCTGACGTTCGAGTCCCCGATGTCGGTGGTCGGAAGCACCGAGTAGACGGTGTCGTTGCCCCTCCCCATGGGGCCTTCCATGAGCTTGAAGTGGAAGTGGAGTCTCCCGCCTGGAGCCTCCGTCCGCCGGTACCGCCAGAACTCGTCGCCCCCCACTTCGACGTGCCGCTGGTCGGGCTCCCCATGACGCAGGTAGATCGTTCCGCGGTCGTCGAGGCTGCGCCCCTCCAGCCGCGTGTCGAACGACGGCCGTCCGAGATCGTCAACGTAGTCGCCGATGACCTTCTCCTTGGCGAACGGCTTCTTCCAGAGGTAGCGGCGGCGCGCCTCCGAGATGCGGCGGTACTGCTCCGCCAGCCTCTCGTTGGCGTCCGAGAACGGGAGCGGGTCGCGCGCCTCCCAGAAGCCGAGGAGGAACGCCACCTGGCTCGGCGTGTCCCCCGCCCGCGCCGCGGCGAGCTCCTCCGCGTCCATCAGCGGTGCGACGTCTTCCCAGTAGGGCTCGAGGTCCTCCGGTTGGCGAGCCGCCTGGATGCCGGCGCGAAACTCCCGCGTGGCATCGGCGTCGTGGCCCTTGTCGAAGAGCAGCCGGCCGGCGGCATACAGCCGCAACGAGGAGGCGCTGGCCTCGACCGAGCTCCACAGGTCGAGGAGCTCGACCAGCTGCTCCAGTTCGCCGGTCTGCAGATGAAGCCGCGCCGTGTGCAGCGCCAGCTCCGGGCGGAAGTCCGCGGCGAGGTGCCTGCCAAATGCCTCAGCCAGGCGCCTGCTCTCGCGCACGTCGGGATAGAGGGCGCTCCAACGGCTGTACGCGTCGCGGTATCCAGGCTCCCGCTCGAGCAGCGTGACGAGCGCCCGCCGCGCTTCGCGCTGCCCTTCCCAGCCATCCAGCGCCAAGTACGTGTCGGCGAGCTCGTACAGACCTGGCGTGGAGGCCGGGTCCTCGCGCAGCACCTGGCGAAAGGCGCGAATGGCGTCGAAGGCGTGCAGCGGAAGGTGCCGGCGGGACAGGCCGAGCTGCAGGTACGCCTCGGCCGGCGGGCGGTAGCCGCGCGCGAGCGCCCGCTCGAAGGCCGCTGAGGCCCCACGCGCATCGCCGCGCGCAAGCAGCTCCAGGCCCCGGTGGTACTCCGCATCGGGCGACGCCGCAGGACGCAGGGTGTCGGCGGCCGCGAACAAGTCCGTGGAAGACGTCGCTGCCGCCGGAGCGCTTTGCGGCGCGAAGAGCAGAAAGGACAGCAACGTGCCCGCTCGTGACCGCGTCATCAGCGCGTCGCCTCCCTGGCTCTGCGCTCGCTCCTGGGGCGCCGGCCCGTCAGCCGCTCCCACGCGTAACCACGTTCACCAGCCGGTTGGGTACGACGACGACCCTGGCCACGCTACGATCGCCGATCGTTTCGGGGATCCTCCCGTGGGCGAGCGCTCGCCGGCGCACCTCCACCTCCGACAGGTCCCGTGCGACCCGCATCTCGTCGCGGAGCTTCCCGTCCACCTGGATGACGATGGTGATCTCCTCGCCGGCCATGGCAGAGGCGTCGTGCTCGGGCCATCCCGCGTCCAGCACGAACGAATCGTGGCCCCCCGCGTGCCACAGCTCCTCCGCGAGGTGCGGGGCCGCGGGCGCCAGCAGACGGACGAGGTCCTTCAGCGTCGCGCGGAACAGCCCGCGGTCTTCCTCAGCCCACGCGACCGAGGAGGACCCCTGGAGGCGAGGCGCGTCGGCGAAGGCGTTGGCGGCGTTCACCAGCTCCATGATGCGGCTGATCGCGGTGTTGAAGGCGAAGCGCTCGAGGTCCTGCGTGGCGCGCAGGATGGCGTGCTGGCGCGCGGCGTTCAGTTCCCGACGGGCGTGCGCGGCGGGTTCGTCCCCGTTGGAGCTGCCGGCCTCCTCGCCAATGCCCTCCGGAGCGCCCCTCTCCGCGGTCTCCCCCTCCTCCGTTTCTCGTGCCGCTGAGTCCCAGAGGCTCTCGTGCCGGGCATACAGCCGCCACACGCGCTGCAGGAAGCGGGACGCGCCGTGCAGGCCGCTGTCCTCCCAGTCCCCTCCCTGCTCGAACGTGAAGCCGAACAACATGTAGACACGCAGCGCGTCGGTCCCGTACGTGGGGATGTATTCCTCGGGCGCCACCACGTTGCCCCAGCGCTTCGACATCTTGGCTCCCCCGCGCGTGATCGGGCCCTGGTGCCGCAGCGACCTGAACGGCTCGTCGAATGCGAGGAGGCCGAGGTCGCGCAGTGCCTTGACGAAGAAGCGCGCAAAGAGCAGGTGCATCACCGCGTGATCGATCCCTCCCACGTACATGTCCACGGGACACCACGTGTTGACGACGGCGGGATCGAACGGGCGCCCCTCGTCGTGCGGGGAGAGGTAGCGCAGGAAGTACCACGAGGAGTCCACGAACGTGTCCATCGTGTCCAGGTCCCGTTCGGCATCGCCGGCGCACGCGGGGCAGCGCGTATGGCGGAAGCTCGCGGACCTCCCCAGGGGGGAGAGGCCACCCCCTTCGGGGCCGCCGCCTCCGATCGAGAAGTCCACGTCGTAGGGCAGCTCAACCGGGAGCTCGGCGTCCGGCACGGCAACCGGTCCGCATGTCGGACAGTGCACGATCGGGATCGGGGCGCCCCAGTACCGCTGACGCGACACGAGCCAGTCGCGCAGGCGCGTCTTCACGGCGCGGCGCCCGCTGCCCAGCCGCTCCAGCTCGCGCGTGATCTCCTGCATCGCGACGCGCGACGACATGCCGTCGAAGCGCCCGCTGTGGATGAGAACGCCCTCGGCGTCCTCGGCCTGAGTCATCTCGTCCCCTCCCCCGTGCGCTGCGGCCCCCTGCGGCTGCGCATGCAGCGGCCCACCGTGAGCTGCGATCACGCGCCGCACGGGCAGCGCGAACGCGTTCGCGAAGTCCAGATCGCGCTGGTCGTGCGCCGGCACGGCCATGATCGCGCCCGTGCCGTACGACGGAAGCACGTAGTCCGCGATCCAGATCGGCAGGCGCTCCCCGGAGAGTGGGTGCAACGCGTGCGCGCCCGTGAACTCGCCGGTCTTCTCCCTCACCGTGGAGGCGCGCTCGATCTCCGTCGCCCTGCGCGTGCGCTCGCGGTACTCCTCGACCATGTAGCGGCGCTCGGGTGTGGTCAGCTCCGGGACGGTCGGGTGCTCGGGGGCGAGGACGAGGTACGTGGCGCCGAACAACGTGTCGGGACGGGTCGTGAAGACCTCCAGCGCGCAGCCCGGTAGCCCCTCCACCTCGAAGCGGATCTCCGTCCCCTCCGAGCGGCCGATCCAGTTGCGCTGAATCGTCTTCGTCTTCTCCGGCCAGTCGATCCGGTCCAGCCCCTCCAGCAGCGCGTCCGCGTAGGCGGTGATGCGGAAGAACCACTGCGTGAGATCCCGCTTCGTCACGAGGGTCCCGCAGCGCTCGCACGTCCCCTCGGGGGTGACCTGCTCGTTCGCCAGCACGGTCTCGTCCCTCGGACACCAGTTCACCGGCGCCTTCCGGCGGTACGCCAGCCCTGCCTCGAACAACCGCAGGAAGAGCCACTGCGTCCAGCGGTAGTACTCGCGATGGCACGTGACCACCTCGCGGCGCCAGTCGTACATGGCCCCCATCTCACGGAGCTGCGTGCGCATGTAGGCCATGTTCTTCTCGGTGAAGTCCGCCGGGTGCGCGTTGTGCTTGATGGCGAAGTTCTCGGCGGGCAGGCCGAAGGCGTCGAAGCCCACCGGCTCGAAGACGTTCCAGCCCTGCATGCGTCGCATCCTGGCCCAGCAGTCGGCCGGCACGTACGAGTACCAGTGCCCGACGTGAAGGCGGTCGCCGGAGGGATAGCTGAACATGACGAGGCAGTAGCACTTGCGCGCTGCGTCCGAGAGGTCCGTGTGGTGCAGGCCCTCGGTCTCCCAGCGCTCGCGCCAGCGGGACTCGATCTGTGCGGGGTCGTAGCGATCCATGGGCTGAAGATGCGAGCGAAGACCGCATCGTTTCAATCCCGCCATGGCTCTGGAGCGTGGACCCCGCTCGGAGAAGTACGCGAACGGGGGATCATCATTCTGGTCCCCGTCACGATCGAACGTCAGGCCGGCACGCGTCACGTGAATGACGCAGCGTCAAACTCGGGGAGCCGCTCCAGGCGAGCGACCTTGATCCCGGTCCCGGCCACCCAGCCCTCGAGATCTTCCGCCAGCGCGGCGTCGCGAACCCCCACGCGCCCGGGACGGTAGCAGCTGCGGAAGAGGCACGAGCCTACGCGTTCGGAAAGGTGCCCGCGGCGGAAGGGGCACGGGCCTGCGCCGGATCGCCCGCGCCGAGTCGGCCCCGGAACACGATGCGGGCATCGCCCTCGAGCGTGACGTTTCCGAAGCCCTCCCCCGTCCTCTCGAACCGCACCGTCAGCTCGAGCCCGCCTGGTGGGCGCACCACGACTGGGGACTCGGTGAGCCCCCACAGGTGGGTGAGTATCGCGGCCGCGGCCGCGCCGGTGCCGCATGAGAGGGTCTCCGCCTCCACACCCTTCTCGTAGGTGCGAAGGGTGATCTCCCGTGGGCCGCGCAGGGCCGCGAAGCTCACGTTGACGCCGGCCGGCTGGAAGAGGGGGTGCCAGCGCAGGGCGGCGCCGGCGGCGGCGACGGCCAGCGACGCGGCGTCGTCCACGAGCACGATCAGGTGCCGGGTCCCGGTGTCGGCGAAGCCGGCCCGGCGGTAGCCGAGAGCTTCGATCTCGCCGAGCGATGGGCGCACGTCCTTCGGGTCGCGCATCGAGAGACGCACGCGCGAGCGCCGCTCCCGGTCGAGCGCGGCCAGGTGGAGGCCGGCGCCGGTCTCGAAATGCAGCACGCTGGTCCCGGAGTCGCCGGCGTCTCCGGCGACTCCGAGCTCATCCGCGAAGCGCGCGATGCAGAGGGCACCATTCCCGCACATGGGCGCTTCGCTGCCGTCCGCGTTGTAGTAGATCATGCGGAAGTCGGCGCCCTCCGCGGAGGCAGGCTCGAGCAGGAGCACCGCGTCGGCACCCACCCCGCTGCCGCGAGCGCAGAGCGCCGCCACGACGGCGGGGAGCCCCTTCGGGAACCATCCCTCGCGGTTGTCGAAGACGACGAAGTCGTTCCCGCCGCCAGACATCTTCCAGAACGAAGCGCCGCCGAGCCGGGCCAGATGCTCCGTGCCGGGACCCATTGAGCTCCCCGGTTGCGACGTGGGGAGGACGGAACGGCCGCATACGGGCGCACGCTGATCCCCGGGACGCTCGCCAGGTCGGGTTCGCTCCAGGGCCGCTGTCCACTCGGCCATCTCCTCTAGCGCCGCGATGGTGCGCTCGAACGGCAGTGCTGCCCAGCGCCGCAGCTGCTCGCGCCGGCTGCCCTCCCAGGTGGTGAGCGTCCAGTCGATCGGCAGGTCGGTGTCAACGGGTCGTCTCAAAGTCGCTCGTCGTCATCCTCGAGTCGCATGGTCAGATGCTCGATGTCGATAAGGTCCTGGGGTCTCCCGGCAGCCTCCTTCATGCGGATCAGAGTGCGCAGCGAAACGAAACAAACCGGTCCGGCCGTGGCAAGATCCTTGACGAGCGCGCGTGCGTATTCCTCGTCGAATTCGAACAGCGTCTGCACGAAGACGTCGAGCGGGGTTTCACGATGGGCGTCGCTCCAGAACTGGAGCACGCGCATGTGCTTCTCCCGGATCCAGCGCTCCCGCAGCCCGGCGTCGCCGAACGCCTCGGCCGTGATCGGGACAGACGGCAGGTAGCCGAGTGGGCGAAGGGCGTCGAAGGCACGGCGCACGTTGGCTGGTTCGAGGTCCAGGACCAGGTCCGCGTCCCGCGTGAAACGCAGGCAGCCGTGCGCGTTCACCGCCAGCCCGCCCGCCACGAGGAACCGCACGCCGGCGTCGTTCAGGGCGCGAACGACCGCCTCGACGCTTCCGAGCTTCACGCCGGGGGTTGCTTTCCGGCCGGACGGGATACGTGGCCGGGGGCGGTCACAGCTTGCCCAGCAGCGCGAGCAGCCGCAGGCGCCACACCAGGAACACGGCCTCCCATACGATGCGTCGCGACATCTTGCTCACGCCCACGTTGCGATCCACGAACAGGATCGGGATCTCCGCCACGCGAAAGCCGCGCCGCAGCGTGCGATACGTCATCTCGATCTGGAAGGCGTAGCCGCTCGAACGCACCGCATCGAGGTCCAGCGCCGCGAGCACGGAACGGCGGTAGCAACGGTAGCCGCCCGTCAGGTCGCTGATCTCGATGCCGGTCACCGCGCGGGCATACGCATTCGCAACGTACGAGAGGAGCAGGCGACGCATCGGCCAGTGTACCACCGTGACGCCGTAGAGGTAGCGCGACCCGAGCACGAGATCCGCGTCGCGCGCGCGGGCGACGAAGTCCGGCATATGGCGCGGGTCGTGCGAGAAGTCGGCGTCCATCTCGAAGATCAGCTCGTACTCGCGCTCCAGCGCCCAGCGGAAGCCCGCGACGTAGGCTGTGCCGAGTCCCAGCTTGGCCGCGCGATGCAGCACGTGCAGGCGTGGCTCGCGCTCGGCGATCGAGTCGGCCACCGCGCCCGTGCCGTCGGGCGAGGCGTCGTCGACCACGAGCACGTCGATGTCCGGCGACTGCTCGAGCACGGGGGGGATGAGTTGTGGGAGGTTCTGGCGCTCGTTGTACGTCGGGATGATCACGCAGATCCTAGGCATCGAGGCCCGCCCGAGATGACTGCGAGGGCGCGCCGGCCGAGGCCGGCGGGATGCGGAGGCGCCGCTCGCCCGCGGGAAGGACGGCGGAGAGGCTCGCGAGCACCAGCTCCACGAGCGTCAGCCATAGCCGGGAGAGGATGGCCGCTGCGAGCGCCACCGAGGTGGGAAGGTACGGCCCCAGCAGCACCACGTAGACCCCCTCGCGGACCCCCAGCCCACCCGGCGTGAAGAAGGCGAGGAATCCCGCGAGATAGCCGGCCACGAAGATCCCCGCTGCCGCGAGCGGGGGCAGGCGCTCGGACGTCACGGCTTCGAGGAAGACCCAGAACGAGGTGGCGAAGACGCCCCACGCGAGCGCGGTTCCCGCGCCGAGCAGCAGCTTGTTGCGCAGGCCCAGGGCGGGCGGCGGAGATCCTCCGCGCAGCAGGGTCGCCGCGCGCGCGTACGCGCGGTCGAAGAGCGGTGAGAGGTACAGCGCGAACATCGCCGCGGTCGCCAGTGCGAGGGCGAGCTGCGCGCCCCGCCCGTACACCCGGGCGGCAGTCGCGGGGAGCGCCCCCAGCAGTAGCAGGACTGCCACCGCTAGCACGATGGCCTGGGCCAGCAGGCTGCTCCACACCGCGTGAACCGGATCCACCCCCTCGCGGCGGGCCAGATAGGCCGTGCCCGAGAGCTGCCAAACCTTGCCGGGAACGTACCGCGCAAGGTTCGAAACGAACCAGATGCGCAGCCCGGCCGTGATCGTGAGCGGCTCGCCGAGCGCTCGCAGGAGGGCGGTCCAGACGCAGCCGAACAGGATCAGAGCGGCCGCGGCGAGCAGGGTCGCCGTCGCGAGCAGGCCCGGCTCAGGGTCCCAGCGGTAGTCGCGGATCTCGACCCAGTGCTCCCTCATGTACGCCGCCACGAAGGCGAGGACGAGGACCCCCGCCGCCACCTCGGCCGCCCTGCGCCCGTTCACCGCGTCTCGGCCGCCGTGGGTGCGCGCGGCCTCCTCCGCCGCCGGACGAGATCCAGCACCCCGGCGCAGCCCGCCAGGCTCAGCGCCACGAGCGTGACGATCCTGGCCCGTTCGTACGCCCGCGGCCTGTAGTCCATGCGCACGCGGTGCGTGCCAGCGGGTACGGCGACGGCGCGGAAGGCAAGGTCGGCACGGACGATCGGCGTGCGGCGGCCGTCCAGCATCGCCTCCCAGTACGGGTGAAAGGCCTCGGAGAACATCACCACGCCCCCCTCGGGGCTGCTGACCTCCGCTTCGACGTGGTTGGCCGACCGGGCGAGATAGCGCACCATCGCGGTGGCCTCACGCGCGCGCAGGGAGCCCGCCGGGCCGGGCGCGGGCCTTGCCCCCTCGCCGGGCCTCGCCTCTGCGCCGGGAAGCGGCTCCGCCAGAAGAGCCACGCGTGCCGGGTCGAACGTCGGGCTCTCGAGCAGCCGCAGAGCTTCCGCGTCCTCCACCACTCTCGCTTCAGCCGCAATCCAGGCGCGCGGAGCCGTCCCGCCCCAGCGGTATGCCCCTTCCGGCGCACCTGAGGGGCGCGTGAGGCCGTCCGCTCGGATCGGCCCCGGTGCCACTACGTACGTCAGGTTCAACACGCGCCACAGCGGAAGCTTGCCCAGGTTCGGCGCGCCGGCTCCCCCCATGAGCTTGTCGTACCAGGTCAGGCGGAACTTCTGCAGTCCGTACACGGCCTCCAGCCGATGCAGGATGGACTCGTTGGGCCCGAGCGTGCCTGGCAGGGGGAGGATGCGGAAGGGTTGTGTCTGCTCCGCCAGCCAGCTCTCGGCGGCATCGGCCGCGAACGTGCTGTCGATATCGACGACGTCCAGATAGCGGGCATCCACTCGCCAGAGGTCCACCACCAGCAGCAAGCCGAGCGCCCCGGCCACTGCCGACGGCGAAAGCCGCGACTGGCCGATTCCCCACCACAGCAAGGCGGCCGCCGCCGTCCAGGCGAAGACGGTGACGGAGAAGCTCACGGGAAACGACGCGAGCGTGGCGGCCCGTGCGGTGGCTCGCGGCCCGGCACCGTCGGCGCCCCCTACCGCTCCCGCGAGGGCCGCGAGAACGTCCGGCGAGATGGTCCCCAGCAGCCACGCCCCCAGGAGGAGACC
>JACCXV010000374.1 GCA_013696835.1 Gemmatimonadota bacterium
CGTCTACATCGGGCTCCCGGCGGGCTTCAGCGCGGAGTCCACGGAGCTCCCGGCCCTGCTGGTCGGCGCCTACGAGGCGGAGAAGGTGATGTCCCAGCTCGCCGGGTCGAGCGGCATCCGGCGCCGCCGCGAGGCGACCCGCACCCTGCTCTACGCCGAGGGCAGCGCCGGTGAGAGCTACGTCACCCCGCTGCGTACGGGGGTGCTCGCGGCGGGAGACTACGAATCGGTGATGCGCATGGTTTCGGTGGCCGAGGGGCAACGCGCGGGTCTGGCGTCCGAGTCCGCGGCGCCCCTCGATGCCGGAGGACCCGGTCGCGAGATCCTGGGAGCCGGCCGTGTACCGCAGGGCCTGCGCAGCTTCCTGCGCACCGCGGGCGGTGGCCTCGGCGCTCCGTTCGCCAGCGTGGATCGCCTCTCCTTCCAGGCAACGCTCGGCCGCACGATCGACGTGCGTGCCTCGCTGCAACCAACGACCGCGGAAGGCCGGCAGGGAATAGAGCAGGCGCTCGGTGCGCTGCAGCTGTTCGGTCCCTCGCGCTTCGCCGACGACCCCGAGGTGCTGAGCGCCATCCAGAGCCTCCGGGTCACGCCGGGTCCCGCTGCGGTCGGGGTCAGCGTCTCCCTGACCCGCAGCCTGCTCCTGCGTCTTCTGTAGACCCGCGGCGACCGCGGGCGTCGCCACGGCGGCGTGCGTCACCCCAGCCGCTTGAGCAGGGCCTGGAAGCGGGGATGGCTTCGGACGGCGTCCAGGTCGCTGTCGTTCGCGACCCATTCCCGAGAGACGATGCCCACGGTTGCCGATTTCTCGAGAAGGTCCAGCGACCGTTCGACGTCCCCGATCCGCGAATGGAAGCACGCGAGATTGTAGAGCAGACCCGGGTTCTCCGGACTGATCGCGTATGCACGGTCGGCCCAGGCCCGTCCGCGTGCCGCGTCACCCAGATTCAGGAAGGTGGCGGCTCCCAGGACGAGCGCCCGGTGGTCGTCCGGATTCAGCTCGACGTGCTTCTCGACGATGCGCGCGCAGCGCCGGCTGGCGTCCAGCGCCTCCGCCTCCCTGCCCAGCGAGCGGTATACCTGGACCACGAGGGTCGGGGCCTGGTAATCCTCCGGCCGCACCTCGCTCGCTTGCTCGAAGAGCCGCGCCGCCTTCTCGAGCTTGCCCTGGCTCAAAGCGTCACGGGCGTAGAAGTAGTATCCCTCGAAGAGGCGCGGATCGAGCCGGATCGCGGTCTCGAACTCCCGCTCCGCCTCGTCGTACCGGCGCTCCAGTGACAGGACGTGCCCGCGGGCCGCGTGCGCCTCGGCCAGCTCCGGGTCGAGCTCAAGGGCCCGCCGGCTCGCGGCCTCGGCCTGCTCGAGGTGCGCGTCGTTCTTGTCGTACCACATGTAGAGGAACGCCGCCGCGTCGGCCACCCCGGCGTAGGCGAGCGCGTACCCCGGATCGATCTCGATCGCCCGGGCGAACATCTGCCGCGCCATCTCGACGCCCCCACGCTCCTGGTAGAAGAACATCCGGCCCCGCAGGTAGTACTCGTAGGCCTGGACCTCGGTGGTCGGCGCCTTGTGGATGATGCGCTCCTGCTTCGGGCTCAGCGTGATCTCGAGCGCGTCCACGATGCGATGGGCGATCTCGTCCTGGACCGCGAAGATGTCCTCCAGCTGCCGGTCGTAGGTCTCCGACCAGAGATGAGAGTCGGATTCGGCGTCGATCAGCTGGGCCGTGATGCGAATCCGGGTCCCCGCGCGGCGCACGCTGCCTTCGAGGATCGTGTTCACCCCCAGGTCTCGGGCCGCGGCGCGCACGTTCACGCTCTTGCCCTTGAAGGAGAACGAGGAGGTGCGCGAGGCCACCCGGAGTTGAGGCAACCTGGTGAGAAGGTTGATCAGCTCCTCTGAGACACCGTCGCTGAAGAACTCGTTCTCCGGGTCCGAGCTCACGTTGACGAACGGCAGCACGGCGATCGACTTGCGGGCCTCGGCCCGTCGGCCGTCCATCTCGACTGGCGAATGCCTGGAGGACGCGGCGGGCCCGAGCACCACGCGGTAGACGTGAATCGGTCGGGCGATGTTCTTGACGTTGACGTCGCCGAGGTCCTGGAACTCGACCGCGCACCTGTCCCGGACGAGATCGTGAGCAGCCTGGGAGATGCAGATTCCTCCCGGTTCGGCGAGACCTTCGAGGCGCGACGCTACGTTGACGCCGTCGCCGAAGATGTCACCGTTCTCGACGATCACGTCCCCGAGATTGATGCCGACGCGTAACTGGAGCCGGCGTTCCAGCGGCACGTCGGCGTGGCGCTCGGCAATCGATTCCTGCACGTCGACCGCGCAGCGCAAGGCATCCACCACGCTCGGGAATTCGACCAGCATGCCGTCGCCCGTCGTCTTTACGATCCGGCCGTTGTGCTGGGTGATCTTCGGGTCGATCAGCTCGGCGCGCTGAGTCTTGAGCTTCGCCAGCGTGCCTTCGTCGTCGTCGCCCATGAGTCGGCTGTAGCCGACGACATCGGCCGCGAGGATGGCTGCCAGGCGCCGATCTACCCCCGCCGGCCTCACGAAAGACCGCTCGCGGGGGGACTTCCTCCATGGGCAGGTTTCTGCGAACTCAATCGGAGCTCCGGACGAGGCGATTTTTCATGGTCGTCGAAATATCTCCGAGCAGGAACGAGGGAGTCAACGAGTCCAACCCCTCGGTTGACCGACCCCGCGGCGCCGTCTAAGTTCGCAAGCTCCCTTCCTTCAGGCCCGGCACCGCTCACCGAGCCAGCCCCATGCGTTCCCACGACATCCCGAAAGCCTACGATCCCACGTCGCGCGAGCGACGCTGGTACGAGTGGTGGCAGGAGCGCGATCTCTTTCGCCCGGAGGTCAACCCCGGCGGCGCCCCGTACTGCATCGTGATCCCGCCGCCGAACGTCACCGGCGCGCTCCACATCGGCCACGCCCTCAATGCCGTCGTGCAGGACATGTACATCCGGCGCGCGCGCATGTCCGGGCGGCGGGCGCTGTGGGTCTTCGGCGTGGACCACGCCGGGATCGCGACGCAGAACGTCGTCGAGCGCGAGCTCGCCAAGTCGGGACGCCGCAAGGAGGAGATCGGCCGCGAGGCATTCGTCCACGAGATCTGGCTGTGGAAGGAGAAGCACGGGACGCGCATCGCGCAGCAGCTCGCCGGGCTCGGC
>JACCXV010000379.1 GCA_013696835.1 Gemmatimonadota bacterium
CCCTTATCGCGGGCGAGGTGGCGCTGAGCGTGGTGCTGCTCGTGCTGGGCGGGCTGCTGCTGCGCAGCTTCCTGGAGCTCGGCCGCGTCGAGACGGGGTTCGATACCGAGCGGCTCATCGTCCTCGACGTGCGGCTGCCCGAATCGGCATACCCTGACGACGAGCGGGCCTCCGCCTTCTATCGCAGCGCGCTAGAGAACCTCGCGGCGATCCCGGGCGTGCTCGGTAGCGCCGCGGTTTCCAGACTGCCGCTGACGGGCGAGAACGAGGTGAACCCCGTCTCTCCCGAGGGCACCACGAAGCCGATGCTCGAGCAGCCGATCGCCAACGTTCGTTACGTCAGTCCCGATTACTTCCGGGTTCTGGGCATTCCGCTGCGGCAGGGTCGCAGCTTTCGGGACGATCGCGCCGGACCTCCCGCGCTCATCCTCTCGCAAGGGCTGGCGCGGCAGCTCTGGCCGGAACGCGCGGCCGTCGGTCTGCGTGCCCGCACGGGTGATGAGGAATCGCCGCTGCTGGACGTTGTAGGAGTCGTGGGCGACGTCCGGGCGATCGGCCTGGAAGCCGAACCCAGCTTCATGGCGTACGTTCCCTTTTGGCAGGACGCGCCGTCGGAGATGTCACTGATCGTTCGCACCGCGCTCCCGCCGAAGGTGGTGGCGGGTTCCGCACGTGCGGCGATCGGCCGCGTGGACCCGGACGTGCCGGTGGCCCGGATGCGGACGATGGAGGAAGTCGTGTCCAGCTCCGTGGAGGCGAGGCGCTTCCAGGTGGAGCTGGTCGCCGCCTTCGCGGCCGCGGCGCTCCTGCTCGCGAGCTTGGGGATCTTCGGCGTCGTCTCCTACAGCGTCACCCAGCGTCGCGGCGAGATCGGGGTGCGCATGGCCCTGGGTGCAACGGCGCGGCACGTGCGGCTCTCGGTGCTCAGGCAGGGCATGCGACCCGTAGCAGCGGGGTTGGGGATCGGGCTCGGAGCTTCGGTGCTGCTGGGACGTCTGGTGGGCAGCTTGCTGTTCGGCGTCGGCGCGACCGATCCGGTCACGCTGGCCGGGGTTCCGCTCGTGCTCCTGCTGGTAGCGAGCGCGGCCTGCCTGCTCCCGGCGATCCGCGCCTCACGGCTGGACCCCTTGCCGGCCCTGCGCGCGGAGTAGGTGGCGGCAGGGGCGGTTCGGCGAAAGCTTCTACCTGTGGTGTTCCCGGCCAAATCCTCGCGCATGATGGGTGCGTACCCCTCGGAGCTGGCCCGCGGTGTCGCGCGCGTCCGGATCGCGATCGTCAACGCCTATCTGGTCGGTGAGCCGGGGGAATCCTGGATCCTGGTCGACACGGGGTTGCCGGGCAGCGCGGACCTCATCAGGGCCGCGGCGGCAGCGCGCTACGGCGCGGGCGCGCGCCCGGAAGCGATCCTCCTCACGCACGGACACTTCGATCATGCCGGGTCGGCGCACGAACTGGCGGTCGGCTGGGACGTGCCGATCTACGCGCACGCGCTCGAGTTCCCCTATGTCACGGGAGTGTCGGACTACCCGCCCCAGGATCCCACCATAGGGGGCGCCTTGGGTTTTCTCTCGAGGTTCTTTCCGCACTCCGGGAGAGACCTGACGCGCTGGCTGCGGCCGCTGCCCGATGACGGCGGAATTCCGAATGCAGCGGGATGGCGGCACATCCACACCCCCGGCCACACCCCCGGCCACGTCTCGCTCTTCCGGGAGAGCGACCGGGTGCTGCTCGCGGCGGATGCGCTGGCGACGGTGAACCAGGATTCGGCTCTGGCGACCGCCACGGAGCGGCAGGAGCTTCACGGCCCCCCGGCCCCGTTCACGCCCGACTTCGAATCGGCTCGGCGCAGCCTCGCGCGACTTGCGGAGCTCGCGCCGGCGGCGATCGGCGCAGGGCACGGCGCACCCATCGTGAACCAGAGCGTGGGCGCTGACCTGCGCCGGTTCGCCGCCACGTACGCTCCACCCGTCGGGGGTCGGTACACCAGCCAGTCGGCTCTGACGGACGATCAGGGAGTTGTCGAAGTGCCACCCGCGGTACCCGATCCCTTGCCGCGACGTGCGGCCGCTGCGGCCCTGTTGGCCCTGACCTGCGCGGCTCTGTTTCGAGGGCCTGACCGAAGCTGACTGTTCCAGGCGTCGTCAAACCGACGTGAGAACGTGCCTCCGACGTATCTGCCGCTGGCTTTCCTGTTGACAGGGTGACTTCGTTTGTGGTAGAAGGCCCAAGGGGCCGGCCCACAGCGCCTGCACCGGAACGGCATTCGAGCGAAGGCATCTCTCTGCGAGACCCGAAGGCCTGTGAAACGAGCGTATCCGCACCTCCTTCTCCTCGTCCTGATCTCGCTCACCACGGCATGCCCGAAGCCCGGAGCGTTGCACCTGGGAGAGCCCGCCCCTCCCGACTCCGTGTCGGACGAGGGGCTGCGCTACTACGTGGCACGAGACCTCCTCGAAGTGGACGCCAGGGTCACCAAACGCAGGCAAGTGGTATGGAAGGCGGAAGGGGACCAGGATTGCAAACCCCATGCGCTGGATCCGCGCTGGCTGCAAACCAGGTGGAACGTTTCGGTCTCCACCGTCGCCGATCGCAACCGCGTGTATCGCCTCGCGCTCGATCCGTCCAGCTCGGCGGCTCAATCGCTCAGGGTGACGGTGTCCGAGAGCGGGCTCCTGTCGGCGTTCAACTACAGTGCCGAAGACAAGCGTGGGGAGATCATCGTCAGTGTGTTGAGAGGTGTTGCCGGCATTGCAGGGACCGTGGTGGGTCTCGCGCCGACCCTGGGCGAACCCGACATCACGGCAGATGCCCAGCGGGATTCGACTGCTCCGAGCATGGCGGACTCGCAGGCCGTCGATCCTGGGGAGTGTTTCAGGCGCAGCAGCCGGCAGGCCGCTGCGCTCCTCGAGGCGCACGGCGTACTCGAGACAGAGATCAAAGATACGCAGGCTGCTCGTGCCCGGATCCTGGCTGAAGCAGAGTCTCCAGGGCTGTCCAGCCCCGCGCTCCGACGTTTGCGAGATCGAGACGACATGCTTCAGCGCCGTGTCGCCGTTCTGACAGGCCGACTTGAAGTCGTTCGTGCAGAAATTGCGTCGGGCATGGCGACGCACGCTGCGCAGCACGGCGTCGGTGTCACCGACAGTGTGGTCCAGGTCGTCACGACGCTCGACCTGGCTGAGGTCCCGCCGGATTCTCTCCTCCTTCGCGCCACGCCGCTCACGTTCGACGCCGCCCGGGCGATCCTCGTGCGAGCGAATCGCACCGCAGCCGTGACCCTCCTGGATCGCGCCAAGCTGCTTCTCGTGCTGGGTCACCTCCCGCCCTCCGCGACCGCGAGGCCAGCTCCCGATTCGCGAGACGGGTCGCTCGGGTGTCGTGAGGTTGAAGACGAGGCCGATTGTGTCCGCATTCGATTCAGAGAGTCGATCCCCCGTGTCCTGAAGGTGTTCGTACCGGACTCGGCAAGTGCGACCGACGCGGCTCCTCCTCCGCGAGGACCGTCGAACGCCATCCTTCGCCAGCGTGAGACGCGAACGATCCCTCTCATGTCCTCCGCCGACCCCATCCTGAACGTTGCCTTCCCGGCGAAGGCTCTGGGAAAGCGGCTTGTCAACCTGACCTTCGGGAATCGCGGCAACCTGGTGGGAGTCGAACAGACGTCGGATGCACCGAATGCCGCGCTGGCCAGCACTCTCGCCGCCTCGGTCGGCAGCGCGCGACAGGAGTTTCTCGCAGGCCTTCAGGGTGTCCAAACTGCACAAGCCGGCGTCCTGGCGATCCAGAATGCAGAGCGGGGTGCGAAGATAAAGCAGTTGCTGGATCGCAAGGCGCTCCTCGACGCTCGGCTCGTCCTCGAAGGAGCCGAGGCGAATCGCGACCTGCTGGCGGAAAAGCAGATCCTCGACGCGCAGCTCCAACTGCTGCAGAGCCAGCAGGATCTCGCGACCGCGCAGGAGACGTCTGCTACGAGTGGTGAGCTGGCGACCTTGCGTGGAGAGCTCGAGCGTCTGCGACTCGAGCTGGAGCTGGTGCAGAAACAGCTCGCAATCGAAAAGGCACGGCGTGAGTTGAACGATCTGCAACCGTCTCCCTGAACCCGGGCCCGAATCGCGGACCCTCGATCGGTCCGCCCGTCCCACGAAGCCTGCGCCGGAGCTGCGGGGCAGGAGCTTCTCCGCCGCAGATTCCCCACCGAAGCCGAGCAACAATGCAGTGATCCAAGTCCGTTCCGGTGATCCAAGTCCCGTTCCAGTGATCCACGTCCCGTTCCGTCGCCAGCACCGATGGGAGCAGCGTACCCGAACGAGGGTAGCCTCCTAGGAATGCCTTCGCTGCGGGTAGGTGACGGGGCGCGCGGGATGGACTATGATGGCTCGTCCGCGCCCCCCCCGCGCTGCCATGGGTTGCGCGCTTCGAACCACTTCAGCTGGGGGTGCCGTCTACCGTCAGCGTGACCCCCCTCACCCACTGCTGCGTCGATGCGGCGGGAGCCAGCTCACACGGCGCGAAGGACGCTCACCGTCAGCATGCGCCGCCGATCCCGCCGATGAGGTCCTCATCTCATGATCAAAGGAAGCGATCGACGGCAGGCTGATCACCCCGTCGACAAGCTCTTTCTGGATCGCTGGTCGCCGCGGGCCATGTCGGGCGAAGAGATTCCTGGGCACGAACTGATGGTACTCTTCGAAGCGGCACGATGGGCGCCCTCCTCGTTCAACAACCAGCCGTGGCGCATTCTTCATGCGGGTCGCACCAGCGAACACTGGCCACTCTTCTTCGGCCTGCTCACCGAGTCCAACAAAGTGTGGGCCAGCAAGGCCGCGGCACTCCTGCTCTTCATTTCCAAGACGACGTTCGACTACAACGGAAAACCGGCGAAGACGCACTCGTTCGACACCGGCGCCGCGTGGGAGAACCTGGCACTGCAGGGGACACTGAAGGGCTACGTGGTGCACGGCATGCAGGGTTTCGACTACGAGCGTGCGAAGGTGGACCTCAGGATTCCGGAGGGGTTCCAGGTAGAGGCCATGATTGCCATCGGGCAACCTGGCCAAAAGGAAAGCCTTCCCCAGACGTTGCAGGAGCGCGAGACACCCAACCAGCGCCGGAAACTCGAAGAGACGATCTGCGAAGGTCCTTTCGCGTTTTGAAGATCGATGCCGGCAAAGGACGTTCTTCACGTGCTTCGGTGCTCCTGCTGCGGCCCGAGGGCGCGCGCTGCGCTCTCGTGCTGGCACACGGAGCCGGTGCCGGCATGCGGCATCCGTTTCTGGAAGGCATGTCCCGCCGGCTCGCTGCCGGTGGCGTGGCAACCCTCAGGTACGAGTTTCCCTATCTGGAGCAGGGCCGGCGCAGGCCCGACCCGCCGTCGGTATTGACTGCGGCCGTCCGCTCGGCCGTCTCGGATGCCCACGGCATCGCCGGCGACCTCCCGATCTTCGCGGGAGGGAAGTCGCTCGGCGGGCGTATGACGTCGACGGCGGCGGCCGAGAGCCCACTGCCGCACGTCGAGGGCATGCTCTTCCTGGGGTTCCCGCTGCACCCGCCGGGGAAGCCCGGAACGGTTCGCGCAGAGCACCTGCCGAAGGTCGGGTTGCCGATGCTCTTCCTGCAGGGCAGTCGCGATGCGTTTGCCGACCTGAAGCACCTGGGGCCGATCTGTCGCGCTCTGGGCGATCGCAGCACGCTCCACGTGGTCGACGGCGCGGATCACGGATTCCGTGTGCCTCGAGCGTCGGGACGTACGGAAGGACAGGTGATGGACGAGCTGGCCGGCGTGATCATCCGCTGGACCGACAGGGTGCTGGCTCTCGACCACTCGACCCCCTCCACCATCTCGGAAGGACGTGTTCATTGACGGGAATCAAGGGCATTCACCACGTCACGTCGATCGCGGGCGACCCGCAGGAGAACGTGGACTTCTACGTCGGCGTGCTCGGCATGCGGCTCGTCAAACGGAGCGTGAACCAGGACGATCCGGGCACGTATCATCTGTTCTACGCCGACGCCGAGGGGCACCCTGGCAGCGATCTGACGTTCTTTCCCTGGCGCCACATGCCCGCAGGCCAGGACGGAGTCGGGCTCACGGTCGAGGTGGCGCTCGCCGTTGCGCCGGGCGCCCTCGAATTCTGGTCGGCGCATCTGGGGCAGCACGGCGTCCCTGTCGGCGAGCCGCACGTCCGCTTCGGGGAGAAGGCCCTGCCGTTCGGCGATCCTCACGGGCTCTCGCTGACGCTCGTGGAGACCGCGGATCGGCGTGATTTCACTCCGTGGCGCCGCAGTCCCGTGCCGGAGGCGTCGCAGATCAGGGGCATTCACGGCATCCGGCTGTGGGAACGCAATCTCGCGGCGACCGGGGAGTTCCTGACGCGCGTCCTTGGCTTCGCGGCACTTGGCAGGGAAGGGGCCTGGCACCGCTTCGGGCTGGCCGGGGCCGCTTCGGGCGGTCTCGTCGAGGTGCGCGAGCTGCCCGCGGAGCGGCGGGGAACGTGGGGCGTGGGAAGCGTGCATCACGTGGCCTGGCGCGTGACCGACGAGCGGGACGAGCTCGCCATCCGCGAGCGGGTTCAGGCGGCGGGCCAGCGCCCCACGGGGGTGATCGACCGTTTTTGGTTCAAGTCCGTCTATTTCAAGGAGCCCGGAGGGGCTCTCTTCGAGCTGGCCACCGACGGGCCAGGGTTCTCCGTCGACGAGGACCCTGCCACGCTGGGCGAGCATCTGGTCCTGCCGCCCTGGCTCGAGCCCGACCGGCGCGCGATCGAAGCGGCCTTGCCTCCCCTGCGCTCCGGCGCGTCCGTCCCGGGCTGACGCCCCTCACCGTCCCCGTCTTCTCAGCGCCGGGATGCCCCGGCGACTCTTCCACTCACAGCCGAGGATCCTGCGTGCCGTTCACCGCTTTGAAGCTTCACCCCAGCCTTCTCAAGGGCGTCAAGGAGCTCGGCTTCGTGAGTCCGACTCCCATCCAGTCCGACGCCATTCCGCCAGCCCTTGCCGGCCGCGACGTGCTCGCGTGCGCGATGACGGGCAGCGGCAAGACCGCGGCCTTCCTGCTGCCGATCCTTCATCGACTCATCGACCGGCCCCGTGGCACGACGCGGGCGCTCGTCCTCACGCCCACGCGTGAGCTCGCGGCCCAGATCCTGGAGGACCTGAACGACCTCGCGGTCCACACGCCGATCACGGCCGCGGCGATCTACGGAGGCGTGGCGATGGGCCCGCAGGAGCACGCCTTCCGCACCGGGGCGGACGTCCTGATCGCGACTCCCGGCCGCCTGCTCGACCACCTCACGCATGCGTACGCGAAGCTCGGAGCGATCGAGCACCTGGTGCTCGACGAAGCCGATCGCATGCTGGACATGGGCTTCCTGCCACAGATCCGTCGCGTGCTGCGGCATGTCCCGTCGCGCCGGCAGACGCTGTTCTTCAGCGCCACGATGCCGGCGCCCATCGTGGTGCTCAGCGGCGAGATGCTGCAGACGCCGGCCACGATCCAGGTCGAGCGCAAGCCGGCGCCGGCCGTGGGCATCACGCAAGCCGTCTACCCCGTGCCGCAGGAGCTCAAGTCCGCGCTGCTGCTCGCGCTCCTCGAGCGGGGGGACATGCGCGATGCCCTCGTCTTCACACGCACGAAGCACCGCGCCAACCGGCTCGCGGAGTATCTGGTCCGGCACGGGGTCAGGGCCGAGCGCATCCACGGGAATCGAAGCCAGGCGCAGCGCACGGCGGCGCTGGCGGGGTTCAAGGCCGGGAAGCACGACGTGCTGGTGGCGACGGACATCGCCGCGCGCGGCATCGACGTGGAGGCGCTGGGTCACGTGGTGAACTTCGACGTGCCCCAGGTGCCGGACGACTACATCCACCGGGTCGGGCGAACGGCGCGCGCCGAGGCCACCGGCGACGCCTTCACGTTCGTCTCGCCCGAGGAGGAGGACGATCTCCGCAGCATCGAGCGGGCGGTCGGCAAGCGGCTGCCGCGGGTGACCGTCCCCGACTTCGACTACGCCGCCCGTCCTGCGGGTCGCCTCGAGGTGCCGCTGGGGGAGCGGATCGCGGCCATCCGCGCGCGCAAGACGGACGATCGCGCCCGTGCCCAGGCCAACGCCGTGCGTCGCAGGGTCCCCGAGACGTCGCCCGAGCGTCAGGGTGAAGGGCCGAGGCCGAGATCCGGCGCATCCTCGAGCAGCAGTTCAGGTGCGAATCGAAGCGCAGGAGGTCGGGGGTGGTCGAACTCGAGGGGAAATCGCCGCTAGATCGGACTCACAACGAATCTCAGGAGGGCATCATGGTGGACCCCAGAAACATCGCGCATGACAAGAAGGTGCAGGAGGAGAAGCAGCACAAAGGAGAGGATGCCGCGGCGGGACTGGCCGAGACCCCGCAGCCGGGCAAGAAGCAACCCGCAGCGAAGGACGAGAACGAGGCAGCGGGAGCAACCGAAGAGCAGTGATCATCTCTGGAGCGCCAGATACGGATCGGGTTCTCGCCTTCAGCCCTGCCTTGGCATGAGACTGCAACCGTTCACGGCCGTGCGCCCCCATCCCGAGCACGCCGCCTCCGTCGCGTCGGTGCCCTACGACGTCGTGAATCGCGACGAGGCGGCGAGGCTTGCAGCGGGCAACTCCGAAAGCTTCCTGCACGTCGTGCGGCCCGAGATCGACCTTCCGCCGGAGGTGGATCCCCACGACGCGAGCGTCTATGCCAGAGCGCGGGACAATCTCGCCGGCCTGATCGCGCGTGGGATCCTGCTGCGGGACGCCGCCGCCGCGCTCTACCTCTACCGGCTCGGGATGGATGGGCGGGAGCAGATCGGCGTGGCGGGATGCGCGAGCGTGGACGAGTACGAGCGTGACGTGATCCGGAAGCACGAGAGGACGCGCCGCGACAAGGAGGACGACCGGACGCGGCACATGCTGGCGCTGGCGGCGCACCCGGAGCCGGTCCTGCTCGCCCATCGTGATGACGAGACGATCGACCGGCTCGTGACGGAGGGAGCGGCGACGTCTCCACTCTACGATTTCGAGGCTTCCGACGGCGTTCGCCATACCGTCTGGCGCATCTCCGAGACGCGTGCCTACGAGGACGCGTTCGCGGGTGTGCCGCAGGCGTACGTCGCCGACGGCCACCATCGTTGCGCGAGCGCGGCGCGGGCCTCCCGGCAGCTGAGGGAGCGCGATGCGACACCACCGGCAGAGACCGCACCACAGCCCACACCACAGTCCGCGGACTGGTTCCCCGCGGTGCTCTTCCCGGCGGGCCAGCTCCGGATCCTGGCCTACAACCGCCTCGTGAAGGATCTGAACGGCTCCGAGTCGGCGGAGTTGCTGGAGAAGCTGGCTGGTGTCGGCAGGCTCTCTCCCGCTCACGACCGGGTTCCACCCCGCGCCGGCACCTTCTCGATCTATCTGGACGGGCGGTGGCACCTGCTGGAGCTCGCCGAGACGGATGTTCCAGCCTACGACCCGATCGGCTCCCTCGACGTGGCCCTGCTGCATGCGCGGGTGCTGGAGCCGATCCTCGGCATCGGCGACGTGCGAACGGACCCGCGCATCGACTTCGTGGGCGGCGTGCGCGGTGTCGACGAGCTGGAGCAGCGCGTGGACTCGGGCGAGATGGCGCTGGCGGTGTCACTCCACCCCGTCACGATCGAGCAGGTCATGGCCGTCTCCGATGCCGGCGGCATGATGCCGCCCAAGAGCACGTGGTTCGAGCCCAAGCTGCGCAGCGGGCTCTTTCTCCATCCGCTGGATTCGTGAGCGCCGCAACGGGCTCCCCGGCAGCGGCACGGCCATGAAGGTCCTGCTGGCGGACAAGCTCGAGAAGGTGGCGGTGGATGGGCTCAAGGAGCTCGGCTGCACCGTGGTCTCC
>JACCXV010000396.1 GCA_013696835.1 Gemmatimonadota bacterium
GAGGTCTGCCGCGCCCGCACCGCCGCGTCGGCGTCCCCCGCGCCGGCTGCCTCCGAACCCATGCGACGTCCCAGCGCCGCAGCCACGAAGTCGCGGAACAGAGGGTGAGGGCGCAGCGGCCGCGAGCGAAGCTCCGGATGGAACTGGCAGCCGACGAACCAGGGGTGATCAGCCACCTCGATCATCTCCACCAGCGACCCGTCCGGCGACAACCCGGAGAGCACGAGCCCGTGCGCCTCCAGCTCGTCCCGGAAGGCGTTGTTCACCTCGTAGCGGTGGCGGTGCCGCTCGAGGACCTCATCCACGCCGTAGAGCGCCCGCGCCAGGGTGCCGGGGCGCAGCACGCAGGGCCAGGCCCCCAGCCGCATGGTCCCGCCCTTCTTCACGACCCGCTGCTGGCTGGGCATCAGATGGATCACACGGTGCCGAGCCGTGGGATCGAACTCCTCGCTGGTGGCGCCTTCGAGGCCGCAGGCGGTGCGGGCGAACTCGATGATCGCGCACTGCATCCCGAGGCACAGCCCGAGGAACGGCATTCCGCGCACGCGCGCGAAGCGGATCGCCTCCAGCATGCCCTCGATGCCCCGCTCCCCGAAGCCGGGGGGGACGAGCAGCCCATCGTGACCGCCGAGCAGAGCACCGACGTTCTCCGCCGTCACCGCCTCCGAGTCGATCCATGCGATCTCCACCTTCGCGTCGTTGTGGATCCCGCCATGGACCAGCGCCTCCTCGATCGACTTGTACGAGTCCTTGAGCCCCACGTACTTGCCGCAGATCGCGACCGAGACGCGGGAACCCGCGTGGTAGATGCGACCCACCGTCTCCCGCCAGCCACCCAGGTCCGGCTCCGCGGTCGCCTTGCCGGCCAGCCCGAGCGACTCCACCACGAGCGCATCCAGCCCCCCTTCGTGGAGCACGAGCGGAACCTGGTAGATGGACGTGACGTCGAGTGCCTCGATGACGGCGTCCGGCGTGACGTTGGTGAAGAGGGCGATCTTGCGGCGGGTCTCGTCAGTCAGCGGGAACTCCGCGCGGCAAAGAAGGATGTCCGGCTGGATGCCGATCTCACGCAGCTCCCGAACGGAGTGCTGCGTGGGCTTCGTCTTCAGCTCGCCGGCGCCGCGGATGAAGGGCATCAGGGTGACGTGGATGAACAGCACGTTGGCCGGGCCGCGCTCCAGCCGGAACTGCCGGATGGCCTCGAGGAACGGCAGGCTCTCGATGTCCCCGACGGTGCCGCCGATCTCGGTGATCACCACGTCCAGGTCGTCCGCGTCGGCGAGCCGCGTGACGCGGCTCTTGATCTCGTCCGTGATGTGCGGGATGACCTGCACGGTCGCGCCCAGATAGTCGCCCTGGCGCTCCTTCGCGATCACGGTGCTGTAGATCGAGCCGGTGGTGACGTTGTTGGCGCGCGAGAGGCTCTGGTCGAGGAAGCGCTCGTAGTGGCCGAGATCGAGGTCGGTCTCGGCGCCGTCGTCGGTGACGAACACCTCCCCGTGCTGGAAGGGGCTCATCGTGCCCGGATCGACGTTGATGTAGGGATCGAACTTCTGGAGGGTGACCCGCAGGCCGCGGGCCTTGAGGAGCATTCCCAGCGACGCGGCGGCGATGCCCTTGCCGAGAGAGGAGACGACCCCCCCGGTCACGAACACGTACTTCACGGGAGGCTTGCCGGTAACGGGAATTCGCTTCTCCGGGCTGGGGCCGCCTGGGCGCGGGGGGCAACGTGGCAATCTAGCGCGCGTCACCCTGCGGAGCAAAGACGGAGTCCGCCGCGGGAGGTGGGCCCGACCCCGGGGCGGAGGGCCCTTCGCCGGCGGCGCCCTCGGCGAGCAGCGCGGCCCGGACGCGGTCGGCGTCGCGGGGAGTGTCCACGGCGAGGGAGCGTGTGCAGACGGTCACGCCGTGGACCGGAATGTCGTTCTCCAGCATGCGCAGCTGCTCCAGATGCTCCGCGCGCTCGCGCGGCGACGGCGGAAGGTCGGTGAAGGCGCGAAACGCCTCGCCGCGGAAAGCGTAGACGCCGACGTGGACGAGCCAGCGGTGGCGGCGCGCGCAGGCGAGGTCGTCGGGCCCGCCGGCAGGGGTCGCCTCCTCGAGCGGGAGCCGCGTGAAGTCCTCGATGCGTCCGCCGGGCAGCAGCGAGGCCTTGACGACGTTCGGGTCCGAGACCTCCGCCACCCCCCGCAGTCCGCGCAGCGGCGTCGCCACGCGAACCAGCGGATCGTCGCGCATCCGGCGCAGGAGGGCGGCGACCACCTCGCCTTCCAGCAGCGGCTCGTCGCCCTGCACGTTCACCAGGAGCTCGGGCCACGCGCGTCCGGAGTCGTCCAGGAAATGCCGGATGCGGTCCGAGCCGCTCTCCGCCCGCCGCGTCGACACGAACGTCTCGACACCCACCTCCGCGGCGGAGCGCGCCACGCGCGCGTCGTCCGTGACCACCACGACGACCGCGCCGGGCACCTCCCGCATGGCCTCAGCCACGCGCTGGATCATCGTCCGGCCGTGGAGGTCGAGCAGGGGCTTCTCGGGCAGCCGCCTGGAGGTGCGCCGGGCGGGGATCACGATCAGCGCCGGAGCCGGGCTCGTCATGCAGCGCGGCTAGAAGAACCGGCCGAAGTACAGGAATACCGACACGTCTGACGCCTCCTGGCCGGTCCGCTCCGTGGGCACCACCACGTAGAGCCCGACGTCGCTGAGCGGCCCGTGCCCGGCGACCCCCACACCCCCCGAAGCGAGCCATTCGGGATCGTCGTCGCGGCTCTCCCACGCATCCCCGCCATCCGCGAGCAGCACGAGCCACCCGGCCTCCTTGAAGAGCCCGAAGCGCCGCAGCGCGGGCAGCGCGATCCGGTAGCGAAGGTTCGCGAAGGCAGTCCGGTCGCCCTGGATCTGCAGCGCCTCGTAAGCCGGCAGCGTCGCCGCACCCCCGAGGTGAAAGCGTCTCTGCTCGGGGAGGTCTCCGCCGATGCGGCCCCCGATCACGACCCGCGCGTCGAGCCGATGCGGGCCCACGGGCTGGTACCGCCGCACGTCGAGGCGCCCGGCGGTGAAGGAGTGATCGCCCGCCAGCAGGCCTCCCGCAGCCTCTCCCTCGAGCCGCGCCCACCACCCGCGCGTGGGCAGATCCGGATCGTCGCGCCCCTCCCACGTGAGGCCTCCCAGGAGCGAGCGCAGCGTGCCCTCGGCGACCCGCCGGTTCGGCTGGAAATCGTCCGCGGCGACCGTGAACGGGTCCTGCTCGAGGAGGCTTCGATACTCGTCGTTCCGCACCGCCAGGTCTGCGGAGAGCGGGCCCCCGAACTCGTGCGACGCTCGGAGCTCGACGCCCTTGCGGTCGAAGTAGAAGCGATTGTCCTCGCCGAGGAACAGCGTGGCCAGGCTCGCCTCCACGTCCGATCGGTGCCAGCGCTCGCCCGTGTCGGTCACGTTGTACCAGGCCGCGCGCAGCGCGAGCCGTCGCGCGGGGAACGCGCGGGTGGCCGCCGCTTCCCATCCGATGTCGCCGCGCGACGAGCGCAGGATCGCCTGCGCGCTCAATCCCAGGCCGTCCTCGCGCTTCCGGGGGGGGACATAGCGCACCCCCCAGCGCACCGCCAGGCCGTCCACGCGGTTGTACATCTCGGGCACGAAGCCGTACACGCCGCCGAGGGCGACGGGAAAGGGGGCGCGCGCGGTCTCTGCTCCGCCCGTCACCTCCACGCGCCCCGGTGCGCGCACGACCTCGACCTCTCCTTCCCGGACGATGCGCGTCTCGCCCTCCACGCGTCCCAGCCCGGAGCCGTAGTATCCGCCCCCGACAACCACCACGTCGCCCCCGACCTGCGCGCCAGGCCGCAGGAAGAAGTCGCCCCCGACGACCATCACGCTGGCAGGAGTGCGGCCCGCGAAGCGCAGTGTGCCCCCCGCCACGAGCAGCGCTCCCGGCAGCACGCTGTCACGCGGGATCTCCGTGTCGCCCGCGAGGATGGCGGGACGAAGCTCGAGGTGGCGAGCGATCTCGCGGCGGGCCTTGATGGAGAGCCCGGGCAGCAGCGCTATCGAGTCGGCGGCGCCTGCTGCGGGGCCGGGGTCCGCCTGCTGCGCGCCGGCGTAGGTGGGAGGCAGCTCCGCGAGGCAGGCCATCCCGACGAAGCAGAGCAGAACGCGCGGCCGCACCCGGGCGCGGGTCTGCGTTCGTGCCGCGCGGGCATGCAACGGAGGTCGATCAGCCACGGGGATGAAACTCGCGGTGGATCTGCTTCAGGT
>JACCXV010000401.1 GCA_013696835.1 Gemmatimonadota bacterium
CGGTCGCGGCCCGCGCCCAGCCCAGGCCGATCTCCTCGCACAGGGCGCGGGCCTCGGTGTCGAGGTCGTAGATCACCTCCATGTGATCGGACAGGAAGCCGATGGGCGCCACAACCACGTCCTCGGCTCCCGCTTGGCGCAGCGCGCGGCAGTGCTCGAGGATGTCGGGCTCGAGCCAGGGCTGGCGCGCCGGGCCGCTGCGGCTCTGCCAGACGAGCCGCCAGTCCGCGAGCCCCAGCGCGCCGGCGACGAGGCGGCTTGCCTCTTCGAGCTGCCTCGCGTACGCGCTCTGGCCGGCCATCGCCAGCGGGATGCTGTGCGCCGTGAAAGCCACGCGCGCCGTCCCGCGTCGTTCGGCGGGAACCCGTCCCAGGGCCGCGCGGAGGCTCCGCACGCTCGGGTTGATGAACCCCGGGTGATTGTAGAAGACGCGCAGCTTGTCGATGTGGGGCGCCCTCCCGCCCGCAGACGCCTGCGCGCGAGCGAGGTCCTCGCGGTACTGCCGGCAACCGGAGTACGAGCTGTATGCGGACGTGAAGAACGCGATCACCCGCCGGACGCCGTCGCGCACCATCGCGCGGAGGGTGTCCGCCAGCAGCGGGTGCCAGTTGCGGTTTCCCCAGTAGACTGCCAGGTCGAGACCGTGGCGTTCGAGCTCCGAGCCGAGGGCGGCGACGAGCGCGCGATTCTGCTCGTTGATCGGACTGATGCCGCCGAACAGCTCGTAGTGCCGGGCGACCTCGCGCATGCGCGCGGGCGTGACGTTGCGACCGCGCAGCACGTTCTCGAGGAACGGCATTACGTCGTCGGGACCCTCCGGGCCACCGAAGGAGACGACGAGCACGGCGTCGTAGGCGTGCCCGCCCTGCACTCCCTCCTGCACTCCCTGACGCGGGGGCGCGAACGTCATCCGTGCCTCGCCTTCCACTCGGCCAGGAGGTTCAGGGCGTCCAGCGGCCGCAGCGCGTCCACGTCCAGCGACCGAAGCTCGTCGCGCAGTCGATCCGGCGGGCTGGGCTTCGCCACGAACGGCAGCGGCACCGGCGCCTCGAAGAAGGTGATCTGCTCCCGGGGCGGTGGCGGTGGCGCCGACCGGCCCCGGGACCGCCGCGGCACGCCTCCGACGCCGAACTCCCCCGACTCCAGGTTCGCCAGGATCTCCCTCGCGCGGCTCACGACCGCGGGGGGCATGCCGGCGATCTTCGCCACCTGGATCCCGTACGAGCGGTCACTCCTGCCGTCCAGGACCTTCTTCAGGAACACGATCTCCTCGCCCCACTCCTTCACCTCCACACGCGCGTTGAAGACACGTGGGAGGAGCGCCGCGAGCTCCGTCAGCTCGTGATAGTGGGTGGCGAAGATCGTACGCGGCCCGCCCCCCGGGGTCTCGTGGAGATGCTCGGTCACGGCCCATGCCAGCGACAGTCCGTCGAACGTCGCCGTCCCGCGGCCGATCTCGTCCAGCAGGACCAGGCTGCGATGCGTGGCGTTGCGCAGGATGTTCGCCGTCTCGATCATCTCTACCAGGAAGGTCGAGCGGCCCCGCGCGAGGTCGTCGGACGCGCCGACGCGGGTGAAGAGGCGATCCACGAGCCCGACGCGGGCGCTCTCCGCGGGGAGCCACGACCCTGCGTGCGCGAGCAGCACCAGCAGCCCGGCCTGCCGCAGAAAGGTGGACTTGCCGGCCATGTTGGGGCCCGTCAGCACCATGATGCGCCGCTCTCCGCCGATCTGCAGGTCGTTGGGCACGAACCGCCCGAGACCCTCGTTGACCTCCACCACGGGGTGGCGGCCGCCGTGCACGTCGAGCACGGGCTCGGTCACCATGACGGGCAGGCAGTAGCCGCGGCAGGCCGCGGTCTCGGCGAACGAGCCGAGAACGTCGAGCGCGGCGAGTGCCTGTCCCAGCGCCTGCAGGCCGCAAGCGGCGTCGGCCACGCTCACGCGAAGGGCCGCGAACAATTCCGTCTCGCGGGTGGCGGCCGACTCCGCGGCCGAGAGGACCCGAGACTCCACTTCCTGCAGCTCCTCGGTGACGTACCGCTCGCCGGTCGAGATGGTCTGCTTGCGCCGGTACTCGGGCGGCACGAGCGCGAGGTGCGTGCGCGTGATCTCCAGGAAATAGCCGAACACCCGGTTGTAGCCGACCTTGAGCGAAGGGATCCCGGTGCGCTGGCGTTCACGCGCCTGCAGCTCGGCGATCCAGGCGAGTCCCGAGGTGTGGGTCTCGCGCAGCCCGTCGAGATCGGGGTCGTATCCTGCGCGGAAGATCGGACCCTCCCCGGACGTGACCGGCGGATCGTCCACCAGCGCCTCGGCGAGACGACGCTGCAGATCCTCGAAGCCCTCCAGGTCGCTCGCCAGATC
>JACCXV010000404.1 GCA_013696835.1 Gemmatimonadota bacterium
GTCCGCGCCGGGGGGCAGTGCATCCGGAGACGTCGCCGGCCCCCGCGCGTCCGGCGAGCCGGGGCCGGCCTGCCGTGCCGCCAGCTCGGGTGCCGAGGCACGGTAATGCTCCTGTGCCGCGGCGACCCCGCTGCCGGGTTGGACCTGAATGCCCACGTCGCGCATTGCCATCTCGGCTCCGGAGAGAGCGCCCAGCAGCATGAGCTCGTTCAGGTCCCCGAGGTGGCCGATGCGGAAGAGCTTGCCGGCCATGCGTGCGAGCCCAGCGCCCAGGGCCAGATCGTAGCGCCGAAATGCCACGTCGATAACGTCCGCGCCGTTGACGCCCTCCGGCACCATGATCCCGCTGACCGTGTCTGAGTGCCACCGCGGGTGCCGGGCGCAGAGCTCCAGCCCCCAGGCACGGACCGCGGCGCGCACGCCTCCCGCGAGCCGGTGATGGCGGGCGAAGACGTTGGTCAGCCCTTCCTCGAACAGCATGGCGAGCGACTCGCGCAGGCCGTACAGCAGAGGCAGCGATGGCGTATACGGGAAGTAGCCGCTGTCGTTGGCCTTGATCATGTCGCCGAAATCGAAGAACACCCGCGCGCAACGGGCGCCCTCGCTCAGGGCCAGGGCCCTGGGGCTCGCGCACACGATGCCCAGACCCGCGGGCAGCATGAGGCCCTTCTGCGAGCCGGTGACGGCGAGGTCCACGCGCCATTCGTCCATCCGGAAGTCGATGCTGGCGATCGAGCTCACTCCGTCGATGCAGAGCAGGGCCGGGTGCCCCGCCGCATCGAGTGCGCGGCGCACGCCCGCCACGTCGCTCGTCACGCCGGTCGCCGTCTCGTTGTGGACCACGAGCACGCCCTTGATCGCTCGGCCGGTGTCGCTGGTGAGCGCTTCCTCGATGCGCTCGAGCGGCGCGCCCTCCCCCCATTCGACGTCCAGGATCTGCACGTCTAGGCCGATGCGCTGCGCGAGGTCGATCCACAGGTGACTGAACTGCCCGAATCGCGGGGCCAGAACCCGGTCGCCGGGCGAGAACGCGTTGGTGAGTGCCGCCTCCCACCCCCCGGTGCCGGTCGCCGGGAACACGAAGGCACGTCCCTCCGCGGTCTGGAAGAGCTTGCGGAGGTCGCGCAGGACGGGCAGCGCGAGCTCCGGGAACGCGGACGAGCGGTGGTCCTCCATCGCCCGGTGCATGGCGCGGAGAATGCGGTCGGGGATGTTCGTGGGTCCCGGGACGAAGAGGAAGTGCCGGCCTGCCATGCGCGGGTCCTCGCTGAGGGTGGGAAGGGGGCGGCAGCGGGCGCGCAGCCGAACGGATCGGGATTCTGCGCAGAAGCGGCCCGCCTGTAAAGGATGCTTCCCAGCTCGCCCAGCTTGTCCAGCTCGCAGGCTCGTGCAGCTCGCCAGCTAGTCCAGCTCGTCCAGGCTGCGGGGCCAGTCACTCCGGAGCACCCTCGACAGCGCGCGGTCCGCGAGCAGCCGGCCGCCCGTCTGGCAGCGCGCGCAGTAGTTCGCCTCGTTCTCAGCGTACACGATCCGCTGCACGGGTGCGCCGCACCGCGGGCATGGCTTGCCGAAGCGTCCGTGCACGGCCATCCCCTCGTGGAACGCCGTCACCTTCTCCGGGAATGCCTCGCCCGCCTCCGCCCGCAGCCGCTCCACCCACGCGGCCAGCGTCTCGCGAGCCGCGTCGAACAGCCGTTCCACCTCCTCGCCGGCCAGCCGACCCGTGTGCCGCAACGGGGACAGCCTGGCGCCATGCAGGATCTCGTCGGAGTAGGCGTTGCCGATGCCGCTCAGGATCCGCGGATCGGTGAGGGCGCGCTTCAGCGTGTGGTTCTCACGCAGGAGCGCCGCGCGGAACGCCGGCAGCGGCGCCTCCAGCACCTCGAGCCCGCCCGTATCGAACTCCCGTACGGCGCCCTCCCCGCGGAGCAGGTGGACGGAGGCACGGCGCTTGGAGCCGGCCTCCGTGAGGAGGAGGGTGCCCGAGCCGAAGTCCAGGGCGGCGAGGCCAACCTTGCCGGGGATCTTCGCTCCTGGGGCCCGCCAGTGGAAGCGGCCCGCGACCCTCAGGTGGAAGACGAGGAAGAGCTCTTCATCCAGCTCGAGGACGATGCGCTTGCCCATCCTTCGCACCGCCAGCACTCGTCGGCCGGCAGCGGCGCGGAGCGGCGGCTCCACGGTGCGCACGAGGAACGCGCTCGCAACGCGCGCGGCCTCGAGGCGCTCGCCCACGATCCGCCTCTCCAGCGCGTGCACGTAGAGCGCGAGGTCGGGCAGCTCGGGCACCGTCGTCATCCTCCTGTAACGGGTGTGCGGTAGCATGGCCGCCCATGATCGCGGTGGTGAGCGACTTTCACCTGACCGACGGCTCGTCCGGCACCGGAGTGGAGCCCGGCGCCTTCGAGCTCTTCGCGCGCCTCATCGGCGACATGGCGCGCCACGCGAGCCATCGCGGCGACCGCTTCCAGCCGCTGCGCCAGGGAATCGACCTGATCCTGCTGGGCGACACGCTGGACCTGCTCCGCTCCCGGCTGTGGCCCCCGCGCAGCGACTCGGCCACCGCGGTGCCGCGCCCCTGGGACCCGCCGTCGCAGATCGCCCCCACGATCGGCCGCATCGTCGACCGGATCCTCGAACGCAACGCCGAGGGCCTCCATTTCCTGCGCCGGCTGGGCGAGGAGGGCACGTTCTTCTTCGAGGGCGGGCGAACGTATCGCGTGCCGGTGCGGATCACGTATTTCATCGGGAACCACGACTGGCCGCTGCGTCTCCCCGGCACCGTCTACGACGCCATTCGCTGGCGCGTGGTGCGGGCGCTGGGGCTGGCGAACAGGGCGGGGCCCTTCCCGTACACGGTTGCCGAGTGCGACCCCGCGCTGGCCGATCGCCTGCGCGCCCACCGGCTCCTCGTGCGGCACGGCGACCTCTACGATCCGGAGAGCTACGGGGGCGACCGCAACCGCGCCGCTCTGGGCGACGGCGTCATCATCGAGCTGCTGAACCGTCTCGCCGACAGCGTGCGCGACCACCTGTCGCTCGACGACCAGGATCCGCTCGTCGTCTCCCTGCGGGAGGTGGACAACGTGCGGCCGTACGGCGTCATCCCGTTGTGGGTCCTCGGCGTCGTGCGGCGCTTCGGCCTCGAGGGCAAGCCCGGTGGACGAGCCGTGCTCGACGTGTGGAGCCGACTCAGCGAGGACTTCTTCGCCCTCGACTTCGTGCGCCGCTGGGACAGGCCCTGGCGCCTGGACGAGGTCGACCGGCTGGCCCTCAAGTTCGGGCTGGTGAAGCGCTTCGTCGCCGGCGGTACCGTGCGGCGGATCGCGGGCCGGCTGCTCCCGCTGCTCGGC
>JACCXV010000416.1 GCA_013696835.1 Gemmatimonadota bacterium
GGGGTGAAGCGAGGCAGACAACGTCCCTGTGGATGGCCACGGCCGACGTTCCGCGCGCTTCCGCGCTGACGGGGGACCTGCATGCCGACGTCTGCGTGATCGGCGGCGGCATCTCCGGGGTGACGACGGCATACCTGCTGGCCGGCGAAGGCCGTCGCGTCGTCCTGCTCGAGGACGGGCAGATCGGCAGCGGAGAGACGAGCCGCACCACGGCGCACCTGGCGAGCGCATTCGACGACCGCTACTTCGAGGTCGAACGGCTGCACGGCACGGAGGGTGCCCGGATCACCGCCGAGAGCCACGGAGCCGCCATCGACCGCATCGAGGAGATCGTGCGGGGCGAAGCCATCGAGTGCGGCTTCATGCGGCTCGACGGCTTCCTCTTCCTGCAGCCCGGGGATCCCGCCGAGGACCTGGAGCGGGAGCTGGAGGCGGCGCATCGTGCCGGCCTTGGTGACGTCGAGAGGGTGCCCCGCGCTCCCCTCGTCGAGTTCGACACCGGCCCGGCTCTCCGCTTTCCACGCCAGGGTCAGTTCCACCCGTTGCGCTATCTCACGGGGGTCGCCCGAGCGCTCGAGCGGAGGGGGGGCTCGATCTTCACGGACACGCACGTGACCGAGATCGAGGGCGGCTCGCCGGCCCGGGTACGCACGGGGCGGGGCCACGCCGTGCACGCCGACGCCGTCGTGGTGGCGACGAACTCACCCATCAGCGATCGCATTCCCATCCACACCAAGCAGGCCCCGTACCGCACGTACGTGATCGGAATGCGCGTGCCGCGCGGGGCGGTGCCGCCGGCTCTCTACTGGGACACGGAGGACCCGTACCACTACGTTCGCCTGACGGGTGGGAACGGCGCGGAGGGTGGAGAGGACGGCGACGAGGTCCTGATCGTCGGGGGCGAGGATCACAAGACTGGCCAGGCCGCCGACCCGGGGGAGCGCTACGCCGCGCTGGAGGCCTGGACGCGGGAGCGTTTTCCGCCCGCGACGGAGGTTCGGTACCGCTGGTCCGGTCAGGTCCTGGAGCCCGTGGACCTGCTCGCGTTCATCGGGCCTGATCCATCAGGGGCCGAGAACGTGTACGTGGTGACGGGCGACTCGGGCAACGGAATGACGCACGGCACCCTCGCCGGCATCCTGCTGGCGGATCTAATCATGGGTCGCGAGAACCCCTGGGCGGCGCTGTACGATCCTTCGCGCAGGAGCCTGCGCTCGCTGCCGGAGTTCGCACGCGAGAACCTCAACGTGGCCGCGCAGTACGCCGACTACCTCACCTCGGGGGACGTCGGATCCGAGGAGGAGATCCTGGCGGGCCAGGGGGCCATGGTTCGCCGCGGGGCCTCGAAGATGGCTGTGTATCGGGACGAGACCGGGCAACTGCACCGGCGGTCGGCGGTGTGCACGCACATGGGCTGCATCGTAGCCTGGAACCCGGGGGAGAGATCTTGGGACTGCCCGTGCCACGGCTCGCGGTTCGACCCGTGGGGGAAGGTCCTCAACGGGCCGGCATTGAAGGAGCTGCCGCCCGGCGACTGAAGCCAAGCGGGTGCTTGCGTGAGGGGCCCGGGGTCCCTAGATTCACCCTCGCGTCTCCGAGTTCCCGGCCGCGCAGGGGGCCGCGGACACCAGCTCTTGACATACCCGGAAGTGAGGTTATGTTGGTCGGCCGCGCTGGAAACGGCGCGGCTTCGTCGTCATAGTCGTGAACGCAGGATCCACTCGGGTCCACCCACGCGTTTACGGATGACGGCGGGAGGCGCCCTCCCGAGGCATCGTATCGGGAACAAGCTCTTTGAAAATCGAAGTGCTGTTGAGGCAATGAAGCTGAGCTTCTCTCGAGTAAGCTTTGTTGGTCAAGCTACTAAGGGCGCACGGTGGATGCCTTGGCACCAGCAGGCGATGAAGGACGTGGTAAGCTGCGATAAGCCTCGGGGAGGTGCAAACAACCTTTGATCCGGGGATTTCCGAATGGGGCAACCCAGACGCCGTCATGGGCGTCTACTCCGCGCTGAATCCATAGGCGCGGCAGAGCCAACGGGGAGAACTGAAACATCTCAGTATCCCCAGGAAAAGAAAGTACAAACGATTCCCTGAGTAGCGGCGAGCGAAAGGGGAAGAGCCTAAACCGCACGCGTGTAAGGGCGCATCCGTTGCCCGTGCGGGGTCGTGGGATCTACATCCGGTTCATGCGTGAACCGGCGGAAGTCACAAAGGTCGGCGCTAGCTGAATCGCTCTGGAAAGGCGACCCATAGAGGGTGACAGTCCCGTAAGCGAAAGCGCGCGACCCTTCCGAGTAGACACCCGAGTAACGCCGGACACGAGAAATCCGGCGTGAATCTGGGAGGACCATCTCCTAAGGCTAAATACTCGCTGGTGACCGATAGCGAACCAGTACCGTGAGGGAAAGGTGAAAAGCACCGCTGACGCGGAGTGAAATAGTACCTGAAACCGTGTGCCTACAAGCGGTAGGAGGAGGGCGGGCCTTCGGGTCCGTGCCTCTGACTGCGTGCCTTT